>NZ_JBJGYX010000060.1:0-32089 GCF_054050195.1 Geodermatophilus sp. SYSU D00710 | reverse complement strand
CCCCCCCCCCCCCCCCCCCCCCCCCCCCCCCCCCCCCCCCCCCCCCCCCCCCCCCCCCCCCCCCCCCCCCCCCCCCCCCCCCCCCCCCCCCCCCCCCCCGGCGGCGGGGGAGCCGGTGGTCAGCCGAGGTCCCCGGCGACGGCGAGGACCTCGTCCTCGCTCAGCGAGCCGGCGACCGCGGTCACCAGGCCGTCCTCGACCCAGACGACGCCGGTGAGGGTGCCGTCCCGGCTGGCCAGCACGGTGGCCGGGGCACCGTCGACCTCGGCGGTCGACGAGGTGGCCAGCTCGGCGGGCACCGGCAGCGGCAGCGTGCCGCCGTCGCCGTCGAAGGTCCGCAGCTGCGCCGCGAGGTCGTCGGGGAAGCCGGGCAGGGACAGCAGGTAGTCGCGGGCCTCGGCGAACGGCACGCCGGAGGAGAACGCGGTGGGCGCGGTGACCCGGCCGACGACCAGCGCCGGCACCCCGCGGGCCTCCGACCACACCGCGGCCACCCCCGGGCCGGCCTCCAGCCGGAACGTGGCGCCGTCGAGCCCGGCCGGCGGGGGCGGCAGCGTCTCGCCGGCCGCGGCGGCGGCCTGCGCGGCCCGGTCGGCGGAGAAGGTGAACTCGGCGACCGCCTGCCCGCCGACGGTGTAGCGCGGCTCGCCGGTCACCCCGGTGGGCAGCACCCCGACCTCCGGGGCCTCCAGCCCGGTGGCCTCCTCCGCGGCGTCCGCGTCGGGGACCTCCCGGACGTCGGGGTCGGAGACGACGACGAGGTCGCCGTAGGCGGACAGGTCGGGCAGCGCGACGAGGTCGGTGCTGCTCACCTCGACGGCGGCGACCTCCTCGGTGCGGAACACGTCCAGCCAGTCGGCGGCGGCCGCCGCCCCGGCGCCGCCGAGGACGACGACCACGCCGAACGCGGCGACGACGGGACTGCGCAGCGCGGTGCGCCACCGGCCGGACCGGGCCGGGGCCGGCGCGGGTGCGCGGCCGCGGGCCTCGGCGTCGACGGCGGCCGACAGCCGCCGCCACGCCGCGTCGACGTCGGGCGCGGCCGGCGTGGCACCGGCGGTCATGGCGTCGGCGGCGGTCAGGGCGTCGGCGCGGACGTCGGCCAGGCCGCGCAGGCAGACCGGGCAGCCGGCGACGTGCGCGCGGTCGGCGTCGGTGACGCCGGCGGGCTCGTCGAGCAGGCGGCGCAGCGTGCCGTCGGCGGGATGACGGTCGGCGGACAGGCGCTCAGGCAACAGGGGCACTGCGGGTCAACTCCTCGCGAAGGGCGGACTCGGCGCGCCGCACGGTGGTGCCGACGCTGCCGGGGGAGAGGTCGAGGGCGGCGGCCACGTCGGCGTAGGACAGGCCGCTGTGGCGCAGGACGAGGGCGACCGCCTGCCGGCGGGGCAGCCGGGCCAGCGCGGCCCGCACGCGGCTGCGCTCCTCGCGGAGCAGGACGTCGTCGGCCACGTCGGGGACGGGCCGGTGGCCGTCGGAGGCGGCCTCCTCCCGGGCCGCGCGGCGGCGACCCGAGCGGAGGTGGTTGAGCGCGGTGTGGGCGGCGGCGACGGCGAGCCAGCCCGGGGCCTCGGCGGCGGGCACCGCGGAGCGGGCGAAGGAGAGGAACACCTCCTGGGCGACGTCCTCGGCCTCGTCCCGGGAGCCGAGCACCCGCGCGGCGACGGCGACCACCGCGGGGTAGCCGGCGCGGAACACCTGCTCGAGGTCGGCCCGGACGGCGCCCCGCTCGCCTGCCACGGCACCGTCCCTCCGACCCGGGCGCCCGCGGGCGGTCCCGCGCGCCACCGCGGTCCCGAGCGCGGCCACCGGCACCTGCCTCACGACGTCCACATCCCTACAGCACCGCCGGCCCCGCGGATGTGACATCCACTCCTCCGGGCGGGAGGCTCGGCGGGGGTCCGCAGGTCAGGAGGTCGACATGAGCAACCACGTGTACCGGCTCAGCGAGATCGTGGGCAGCAGCCCGGTCGGCGTCGACGACGCCATCCGCACCGGCATCGCCAAGGCGGCGCAGACGGTGCGCCACATCGAGTGGTTCGAGGTCCAGGAGGTCCGCGGCCAGGTGGTCGACGGCGAGGTGGCCCACGTCCAGGTGGCCATGAAGATCGGCTTCCGCGTCGAGGACTGAGCGGCGCCCTCACCCGGCGTCGAAGAGCACCACCTCGTCGGGCCGCGCGGAGAAGGGGTTGGCCCACCGCGAGGCGGTGCCGGTGATCGGCTGGGCGTCGGTGACGACGACGTGTGGGGTGCCCGGGTAGACGGCGAGCACCCGCGCGGGGTCGGTCAGCGTCTCGGTGTGCTCGACGAGCTCGCCGCGCCGCAGGAACGACGTGGTCCGGTGCCCGCGCAGCTCCTCGCCGACCTCGGCCACCCACCGGGCGCCGTCCTGCTCGAAGCCGATCGACCGGACCCGCCGGCCGGGCGGCGCGGGCTCGCAGCCGGCGAACTCGGCGAGTGCCTCGTAGAGCCGCTCGGCCTGGTCGTCGTCGGTGGCGCGGGGGAGGAAGAAGGCGGGCACGCCGCCGATCCTGCCCGCCGGCACCGACGGTCCCGGCCGGCCGCGGTCGCGCTCAGCCGGCCTCCTGCTCGCCGGCCAGGTCGGCGTGTGCCGTCCGCAGCTCGCGCTTGAGGATCTTGCCGCTGGCGTTCTTGGGCAGCGCGTCGGCGACCACGACGTGCCGTGGCGTCTTGAACCCGGCCAGCCGCTCCCGGCAGAAGGCGACCAGCTCCGCGGGCTCGGCCCGCTGCCCCTCCCGGGGGACCACCACGGCGGCCACGGCCTCGATCCACCGCGGGTGCGGGATGCCGAAGACGGCGACCTCGGCGACCGCCGGGTGCTGGTAGAGCACCTCCTCGACCTCGCGGCTGGCCACGTTCTCCCCGCCGGTCTTGATGACGTCCTTCTTGCGGTCGACGATCGTGATGTAGCCGTCGGCGTCCATGACGCCGAGGTCGCCGCTGTGGAACCAGCCGTCGCGGAAGGCCTCGGCGGTCTTGTCCGGGTCGTTCCAGTAGCCGGTGGTCGCGTGCGGGCTGCGGTGCACGATCTCGCCCTCGACGCCGGGGCCCACCGGGCGGCCGAGGTCGTCGACCAGCCGCGTCTCGCTGTTGATCACCGCGGTACCGGCCGACCCGGGCCGGCGCAGCTGGTCCTCCGGGGACAGGACCAGGGCCAGCGCGGACATCTCGGTCTGCCCGTAGAAGTTGAACAGCGCCATGCCCGGCAGCCGCCGGCGCAGCTCCTCGACCACGGCCACCGGCATGATCGACGCGCCGTAGTAGCCCTTGGCCAGCGAGGACAGGTCGCGCTCGTCGAAGTCGGGGTGCCGCAGCAGGCCGATCCACACCGTCGGCGGGCAGAACAGGCTGGTGATCCGCTCCCGCTCGATCGTCTGCAGGACGGTCGCGGGGTCGGGGCCGTCGAGCACCACGTTGCTGCCGCCCAGGTAGAGGTTCGGGTTGAGGAAGCAGTGCTGCGCGGCGACGTGGAACAGCGGCAGCGCGTGCAGCGCGACGTCGTCGGCGGAGTACCGGCCGTCGACGATGCAGCTGACGTACTGCGTGACCAGGCTGCGGCTGGTCATCACCACGCCCTTGGGCCGCGACTCGGTGCCGCTGGTGTACATCAGCTGCAGGACGTCGTCGTCGGCGACCGGCACCTGCGGGGGAGTGGCGTCCTCGTGCGCCGCCCAGGTCTCGAACGGCTCCCAGCCCTCGGGCAGCGGCCCGCCGCCGCTGCCCAGGACGCCGCGGACGCGGACCTCCGGGGTCCGCCCGGCCTGCTCGATCGCCGCCTGCGCCACCGGCAGCAGCGCGTCCTCCGCGACGACGCCCACGGCGCCGGAGTGGCCGAGGATGTAGCCGACCTCGCCTGCCTGCAGCATGAAGTTCACCGGGACGGCGACGGCGCCCAGGCGGGCGAGGGCGAACACCAGCACGACGTAGCCGTCGTCGTTGTGGGAGAGCAGCGCGATCCGGTCGCCCCGGCCGACGCCGCGCGCGGCGAGGGCGTTGGCGGTGCGGTCGACGACGGTGTCGAGCTCGGCGTAGGTGTAGGCGCGGTCGCGGAAGCGCAGCGCGGGCTTGGCGGGGGTGCGGGCGGCGGAGCGGTGCAGCAGGTCGCCGAGGGCGTGCCGGCGGGCCTGGGCGATGGTGGCGGTCAGCGTCTGGTCGAACACGGGGGCTCCTCTGCCGGCGTCGGTCCCGGGGAGCCGGGTGTAGCAGCCGCGGACACCTCGCGTCGAGGCACCGGCGGTGCTGACACGGCCGTGGACCCGGGACAATGTCGGCAGGACCCGCAGACCCGCCCCGGGTCGTGTGGCCGGGGCACACGACCGGCCCGCCGGGAGCCGGACGCCGCGGACTCGTATCACCGAGTGGTCACAGTCGTGCGGTTCCAGCGCGACCGGCCTTGACCTTCGCCCTATCGTTCCGCCGCATGTGGGCGACATCACCCCGGGTTGCGCCGTGCTGAGCATCGACTCGCTGCGCGTCACCTACGGCGGCGCGGTCGAGGCCGTCCGCGGCGTGTCGATGGAGGTCCCCGACGGCTCGGTCGTCGCGGTCCTCGGGAGCAACGGCGCGGGCAAGAGCACCCTGCTGCGGACCATCTCCGGGACGCTGCGGCTGCACCGCGGCCGCGTCGACGAGGGGACCGTCCGCTTCGAGGACACCGACCTCACCCGCCGCGACGCCGGCCAGATCGTGCGGCGGGGCGTGGTCCAGGTCCCCGAGGGGCGGCGGATCTTCGGGCGGCTGACCGTGGAGGAGAACCTGCGCGCCGGCGGCATGGGCAACCGTGACCGCGCCGCCAAGGCCTCGGCCGTGGCCCGGGTGCACGACCTGTTCCCCGTGCTGCGGGAGCGGGCCGGGCAGCGCGCCGGCCTGCTCTCCGGCGGCGAGCAGCAGATGCTGGCCATCGGCCGCGCGCTCATGGCCAGCCCGAAGCTGCTGCTCCTCGACGAGCCCTCCCTCGGCCTGGCCCCGCGCGTCATCGGCCAGATCGGCGAGGTCATCGCCGAGATCAACCGGCAGGGGACGTCGGTGCTGCTGGTGGAGCAGAACGCGACCATGGCCCTCGGCGTCGCCGACCGCGCCTACGTGCTCGACGTCGGGGAGGTCTCGCTGTCCGGCGACGCCCGCGAGCTGGCGGCCACCGACGAGGTGCAGCGGCTCTACCTGGGCCACACCGGCGAGGCCGAGCCCGGGCAGCGCGTCGAGCGCGCCCCCCTGCGGACCCTGTCGCGGTGGACGACGTGAGCGCCGCACCGGTGAGCACGCGGGACGACGTCCCGCCGGTCGAGGTCGACGGCGTCAGCGTCGCCTTCGGCGCGATCAAGGCGCTCAACGACGTCTCCTTCACCGTCGTCCCGGGGTCCATCCACGCCGTCATCGGGCCCAACGGCGCGGGCAAGTCGACGCTGTTCAACGTCCTGTCCGGCGTGTACCGGGCCACCGCGGGGGAGGTCCGGTTCGGCGACGCGCGGCTGAGCGCCATGCGGCCGTTCCAGATCGCCGGCGTCGGCGTGGCCCGCGCGTTCCAGAACATCGCGCTGTCGGGCGCGCAGACCGTCGCCGAGAACCTCATGCTCGGCCGCCACCACCTGACGAGGGCGGGGTTCCTCTCCTCCGGCCTGCGGCTGCCGCGGGCCACCCGCGAGGGCCGGGTGCACGGCGAGCGGATCCGCGAGATCGCCGAGTTCCTCGACCTCGGCGCCAAGCTGCACACCCCGGTGGGCGTGCTCTCCTACGGCGACCAGAAGCGGGTGGAGGTCGCGCGGGCGCTGTGCATCGAGCCGCGGCTGCTGCTGCTCGACGAGCCGGTCGCCGGGATGAACGCCCAGGAGACCGACCGCATGGCCGACGCCATCCGCGAGATCCGCTCGGCGCTCGGCATCTCGGTCATCCTCGTCGAGCACGACATGGGCATGGTCATGTCGCTGGCCGACCGGGTCACCGTCCTCGACTTCGGCCGCCGGATCGCCGACGGCACGCCGGCGGAGGTCCAGGCCGACCCCGAGGTCATCCGCGCCTACCTCGGCTCGGGCTCCGAGGTCGACCCCGCGGAGGCCGCCGCCGGGCACGTCGCCGCGGCCCAGCCCACCACGGCCCAGCCCACCACGGCCCGGCCCACGCCGACCCGCACCTCCACGACCCACCCCACCCAGTCCACCGACGCCCCGGGGAGCCGGCCGTGAACCAGTTCCTGTCCCTGTTGCTCAACGGCATCTCGCTGGGCGCGATCTACGCCCTGATCGCCCTGGGCTTCGTGATCATCTTCAAGGCCAGCGAGGTGGTGAGCTTCACCCAGGGCTCGCTGCTGCTGCTGGCCGCGTACACGATGGCCCGGCTCGCCGAGCCGATCGGCTTCCTGGCCGCGGTGCTGGTCGGGATCCTCGTCACCGCGCTGGCGGCGTTCCTCATCGAGCGGCTGGTCATCAACCGGCTGCGCGGCGCCCCGGTGATCAGCCTGGCGATCGTCACCATCGGCGTCGACATCATCCTGCTCACCGAGCTGATCCGGCGGATCGGCCCGGACATCCTCAACGTCCCGCACCCGTGGGGCGGGGACTCCGTGCGCATCGGCGGCGTCGGCATCAGCGAGAACCGGCTGATCGCGATGGGCGTCGCCGGGGTCCTGATCATCGCCTTCTTCGTCGCCTTCAAGTACTCCAGCTGGGGTGTGGCCATGCGCGCCTCGGCCGAGGACGGCGAGGCGGCGGCGCTCATGGGCATCCGGCAGGGCCGGGTCTCGGCGCTGGCCTGGATCGTGGCCGGGGTGCTGGCCGCGGTGGCCGCGCTGTTCCTCGTCGGCGCCCCGACCCCGGGCGTCAGTGCCGCGGCCTACACCGTCGCGCTGCGCGCCTTCCCGGCGGCGATCCTCGGCGGCCTGGACTCCACCGGCGGCGCCCTGGTGGGCGGGCTGCTCATCGGTATCACCGAGGCGATGGCGGCCGGCTACCAGGAGCAGCTGTCCTTCCTCGGCCGCGGGTTCGGCGAGGTCGCCCCCTACGTCGTCATGATCATCGTGCTGCTGGTCCGCCCCTCCGGCCTGTTCGGGACCAAGGAGCTGACACGTGTCTGACACCCTCTCCGCCCCGGCCGGCGCCACCCGCAGGACGACGGCGGCCGACGCGGCCCGCGCCGGCCGCTCGCCGATGCGGTTCCTCAAGCCGCTGCTGCTGGTGGCCTTCCTCGTCGTCCTGCTGGTCCTCCCGCTCTACGTCGGGGAGTTCTGGCTGCGCACCGGCTTCGCCGTCGCCGGGGCGATCGTGGGCGCCATCGGGCTGAACCTGCTGGTCGGCACCACCGGGCAGCTGTCGCTGGCGCACGCGTTCTTCCTCGCGGTCGGCGCAGTCAGCTACACCTACATCTCCGGGGAGTCCGGCGGCCTGGGCACGCGGGCCTCGCTGCGCGGGCTGGAGCTGCCGCCGATCGTCGGCATGGTCGTCGGCGTCCTGCTCGCCGGCGTCGCCGGGCTGCTGTTCAGCCCGATCGCGGCGCGGCTGCGCGGCATCTACCTCGGTGTCGCCTCGCTCGGGCTGGTGTTCATCGGGGTGCACGTCCTCAACACGTGGACCCCGGTCACCGGCGGGTTCAACGGCCGCTCGGTGCCGGAGTTCTCCCTGTTCGGGTTCACCTTCGGCAACAGCGACCCGCAGCTGTTCGTCCTCGGCGTCCCCTTCCGGGAGGCCGAGCGCCTCTGGTACCTGGGCATCGTCCTGGCCCTGGCCGCCTACGTCTTCGCCCGCAACCTGCTGCGCAGCCGGCCCGGCCGGGCGCTGCAGACCCTGCGCGACAGCGAGGTCGCCGCCTCGGTCATGGGCGTCAACGTGCAGGCCTACAAGGCGCGGGTGTTCCTCGTCAGCTCGATGTACGCCGGGCTCTCGGGCGTCATGTACGCGCTGTCGATCGGCAGCATCGCGCCGGAGTCCTTCGGCCTGACCGTGTCGATCCTGTACCTGGCCATGATCGTCCTCGGCGGGCTCGGCTCGGTGGCCGGCGCCGCGCTGGGCGCGGCGTTCGTCACCGCGCTGCCGCTGGTGTTCCAGCAGTTCGCCGACGTCCTGCCGCTGGTCAGCGCGCCGGGTGAGGGCGGGATCTCCGCAGGCATCGCCGCCCGCTACCTGTTCGGCCTGGCGATCGTCCTGGTCATCCTCTTCGAGCCCGGCGGCCTGGTCGGGTTCGCCAACCGCTTCCGCCACCGGGGTCGCAGACCCGGCCGCGGATCACCGGGCGCCTCCCCGCGCTCGTCCGGCGGCCCCTCCCCGGGCGCCGGCCCCGGCACCACCGTCCCGTCCGATCCACCAGCGCAAGGGAGCAGCACCAGATGAGAGCAGGTAAGCGTCTGCGGGGGGCCACCGTCCTGGCCGCCGTCGCCGTGGTCGCGGTCAGCGGCTGCAGCACCCGGGCCGAGGACAGCGGCGGCGGCGGTGGCGGCGGCGGTGGCGGTGGCGAGGACGTCGCCACCGACATCGGCGTCGAGGGCACCACCATCCGGCTCGGCGTGCTCACCGACCTGACCGGCGTCTTCGCCGCGCTGGGCCAGGACATCACCAACGGCAACACGCTGTACTGGCAGGACAACCAGGTCTGCGAGACCTACGACGTCGAGCTCGACGTCCAGGACACCGGCTACGTGCCGCAGACCGGTGTGCAGCTCTACAGCTCCATGGAGCCCAACGTCCTAGCGATGCAGCAGACGATCGGGTCGCCGATCAACACCGCGCTCGCTCCGGAGTTCGAGTCCGACGTCATGACCAACTTCTCGTCGGCCTGGGCGCGGACGCTCACCGAGATCCCCGGCACCGGCGTGCTGGGGGCCACCTACGACGTCGAGCTGGCCAACGGCTACCAGTACCTGTTCGACCAGGGCCTGCTCCAGGACGGCGCCACCGTCGGCCACATCTACTTCGAGGGCGAGTACGGCGAGAACGGCCTGGCCGGCAGCGAGGCCGTCGCGGAGGCCCGCGGGCTGACCGTCATCCCGGCGCAGATCAAGTCCACCGACCAGGACATGTCCGCGCAGGTCACCCAGTTCGCCGCCGAGGGCGTCGACGCCATCGTGCTGACCGTCGCGCCCACCCAGACCGCCTCGGCGGCCGCGGTGGCGCAGGCGGCCGGCCTCGACGTCCCGATCCTGGGCAGCAACCCGGTGTTCGCGCCGGGCCTGCTGCAGGGCCCCTCGGCGCAGTGGCTCAAGGACCACCTGTACGTCGCCTCGCCGATCACCGCGTGGGACGCCCAGCCCGAGCTGCTCGAGCAATACCAGGCGGCCTTCCCGAACACCACGCCCAGCCTCGGGGCGGTCTTCGGCTACGCGATGGGCGACGTGATGAACCAGGTGCTCGACGCGGCCTGCGAGAACGGTGACCTGACCCGCGAGGGCGTGCAGACCGCCTTCAACGAGCTGGCCGACATCGACACCGGCGGCCTCATCGTGCCGATCGACGCGTTCGAGATCGGGGTGTCGCCGAGCACGCAGAGCTTCATCCTGCGGCCGGCCGACGTCCCCGGCGGCGCGGAGGTCGTCCAGGAGGCCTTCGAGGGCGAGCTGGCCGGCGAGCTCGCCGGCTGAACAAAGGGCCCCTCCGCCCCCCACCGCTCGCACGCTCGCGGCGGGACCCTGCGGAGGGGCCACCCCCTCGGCTCACGTGGCGCCCCCTCTCTGCGGAGAGGGGGCGCCGTCGTGTGTCAGGACAGGACCGGTAGCTCCAGCCGGGACGCGTGCGCGGCGTCGTGGTGGACCTCGACCCGGCACGGCCGCCCGGCGGTCGCGGTGGCGAAGGGCTCGCCGGTGCCGAGGTTGCGGGCGAACCGGGGGAACGCGCCGCCGGCGACCTGCACCCGCAGCCGGTGCCCGGCCCGGAAGCGGTAGGCGGTGGGGAACAGCTCCACGTCGACGGCCAGCACGCCGTCGGCGCCGACGGTGACGTCGTCGGCCGGGACGCTGCGCGGGTCGAGCCGGCGGATGCCGTCGACGACGTTGCGCGACACGCCGTCGGGGTCGACGTCGCACAGCCGGACGACGACGTCGGCGTGCTCGAGGTCGGGGCGCACGTGCACGCGGGCGCGCACGTGCCCGACGACGTCGACGTCGCGGTCGAGCACCGGCCCGGTGTAGACCAGCACGTCGTCGCGGGCCTCCACCGGGCGGTTGTCGGCCTGCTTGCCCGGCCGCTCGAGCAGCGGGCCGCCGACGGTGGGCGTGGGGTCGGCCGGGTCGTGGGTGAACCGGCTGGGCGCGGCGTTCCCGGGCTCGGGGTCCCGGGTGAGGCCGCCGCCGGCCCGCAGGTGGTGGTGCACCGGCCGGCTGCCCGGCGGCGGCCACGACTCCGACTCCAGCCACCGGCCGGCCTGCTGCAGGTACAGCCGGACCGGCGCGCCGTCCGGTGCCGGCCCGCCGCGCAGGTGGTGGTCGAGCCAGGCGACGTCGGTGCGCAGGATCGCCCGCAGCTCGCCGGGCTCGCCGTGGATCCAGGGGCCGACGACGATCCGGGCCGGGACGCCGGCGGCCCGCAGCCGCGCGAGGTCGGCGAGCTGGGCGGCGGCGAACAGGTCCCACCAGCCGGTGACCATGCTGACCGGCGGCATGCGGCTGAGGTCGGCGTCGTGGTGGTCGGCGGTGTCCCAGAACGGGTCCCCGGGTGCGGCGTGCGCGGTGAAGTCCCGCCAGAAGGGCACCGGCGCCCCGGTGGCGGCGGTGTCGGCGGCCTGCAGCGGCAGCCGCCGCAGCGCCCGCTCGACGCGGGCGCGCAGGAGGGGCCGCAGCAGCGGAGCGGGCACCCCGCCGGCCTCCTGGCGGCCGATCGCCACCGACCACCGCAGGGCGTTCTCCACCCCGGGGGCGCCGTGGTCGTAGAAGGCCGACGTGATCCGCGCCCCGGTGACGTGCGGGGACGCCGCCACCAGCGGCGGGTCGGCGTAGGGCGCCACCGCCCACTGGGTGTGGCCGAAGTAGCTGCCGCCGGTCATCGCCACCCGGCCGTCGCACCACGGCTGCGCGCGCACCCAGGCGAGGGTGGCCAGGCCGTCCTCGTGCTCGGTGGTGAACGGCCGGAAGTGGCCGCCCGAGCCGAAGGTGCCGCGGGTGGACTGCACGAACACCTGGAACCCGCGCCGGGCGTAGGGCGCGGCGAAGGCGTGCGCGAACAGCCCGGCCCGGCCGTAGGGGAGGCGGACCAGCACCACCGGCAGCGGACCGGTGGCGGCGGCCGGGCGGTAGTGGTCGCCCAGCAGCGACACCCCGTCGGGCATCGGGACGGCGACGTCCCGCTCCACCGTGTACGGCGTCGCGCGCAGGGGCAGGCCCAGCAGCGCGTCCGCGAGCACCCCGCCCAGCCTGGCCCGCGCACCCATCCCCGCTCCTCCCGTCGTCGGCACCCGCACTCTGCCCGACGCCGCGCGGGCCGGCCGCTCAGCGCATCGGGCGTGGCGGGGGGACGGGCTCCTCGAGCCAGTTCCAGCTGTGGTGGCTGTAGAGGGTCTTGTTGCCGTGCGAGTCGTAGACGACGAGGTGACCGGTCGCGGTGAAGCTGAACCGGGCGGCGTCGTCGAAGTGCAGCACCTCGCCGTCGGTCCGGTGGAGGTCGAAGGCCATGCCGGAGCGTGGCACGCCCGTCCCCGCGCGGCAGGTCCGGACCGGCGGCGATGAGAACGGCGGGCCGGGGGAGTCCACCCTGTGACCCCACCACCCCCGGAGGCAGCCATGACCACCACCGCCCGCGAGATCCGCACCCAGCTCCTCGACGTGCCAGGCGCGCAGCTCACCTACGACGTCCGGCCCGCCGCCCCCGGCAGCCCCGAGGCGCCCGTGCTCATGCTGGTCGGCTCCCCGATGGGCGCCGCCGGCTTCGGCACGCTGGCCGGGTACTTCCCCGACCGCACGGTCGTCACCTACGACCCCCGCGGCGTCGAGCGCAGCCGGCGCACCGACGGCGCGGCGCACAGCACGCCCGAGGACCACGCCGACGACCTCGCCCGCGTCCTCGAGGCGGTCGGCGGCGGACCGGCCGACGTCTTCGCCAGCAGCGGCGGGGCGGTCAACGCCCTCGAGCTCGTCGTCCGCCGGCCGGAGCTGGTGCGCACCCTGGTGGCGCACGAGCCGCCGGTGCTGGCGGTGCTGCCCGACCGGGACGAGGCCTCCGCGGCGACCCGGGCGGTGGCCGAGGCCTACCAGCGGGACGGGTTCGGCGCGGGGATGGCCGGCTTCATCCGGCTGGTCGCCCACCGCGGCCCGGTGCCGGCCGACCTGGGACCCTCCCCCGACCCCGCGACCTTCGGCCTGCCCGCCGGGGACGACGGCTCGCGCGAGGACGTGCTGCTCGCGCAGAACCTGATCACCTGCACCCACCACGAGCACGACGTCGACGCGCTGCGGGCCGCGCCCACCCGGGTGCTGGTCGCCGTGGGGGCCGCCGGTGACGGGGAGCTCGCCCAGCGCGCCGGGGAGGCGATGGCCCGGCGGCTGGGGACGGCGCCGGTGGTCTTCCCCGGCGGCCACGACGGCTTCCT
The DNA here is from genome assembly GCF_054050195.1 of Geodermatophilus sp. SYSU D00710. NCBI lineage: Bacteria > Bacillati > Actinomycetota > Actinomycetes > Geodermatophilales > Geodermatophilaceae > Geodermatophilus > Geodermatophilus sp. SYSU D00710. The sequence continues at coordinate 19,573 of NZ_JBJGYX010000060.1, read as the reverse complement.
CGGCGGCGAGTACGGCCAGACCGGCGAGCCCGAGGCCTTCGCCGCGACGCTGCGCCGGGTGCTCGACGACGCGTCCTGACCGGGCGCCGTCACCCGCGGCGCTGTTTGTGCACGGATCGCGCCCGGGGAGCGGGCCCGGCCGCGTTCCGTGCACGGAACGCGCCGGGCCCGGTGGGGGTCACTCGGCCGCGGACGGCGGCGCCGTGTCGGGGCCCTCGGCGAGCAGCAGGTACAGCGACCGCCGGGCCTGGGCGATCACCTCGGCAGCGGCGGTGAGCTGGGCCTCGGTGCCGGTGCGGGCGATCTGCCGGACCGCGCCGTGCAGCTGGTCGAGCAGCCCGCGCAGGTCGGCCGCGGCCGCGCCGTCAGGCGCGCCGGCGAACGGGTCGGTCCCGGCGCCACGCAGGTCCTCAACGGCGCTGCGGCCGGCCTCGGTGAGGGTGGCCAGCTTGCGGCCGGCCTCGGCGGTCACGGTGACCAGGCCCTCGTCCTCGAGCTGGGCGAGGGTCGGGTAGATGGCGCCCGGGCTGGGCGTCCAGCGCCCGCCGCTGCGCTCGGCGATGGCGTGCATGAGCTGGTAGCCGTGCATCGGCTCCTCGGCCAGCAGCAGCAGGACGGCGGCGCGGACGTCACCGCGGGGAGCCCGTCCGCGGCCCCAGCCGCGGCGGCGGTGGCCGCCACCCGGTCCCGGTCCCGGTCCCGGCCCGGGACCGAAGCCGGGACCGAAGCCGGGACCGAAGCCCGGGCCGGGACCGAACCCGGGGCCGGGACCGAAGCCCGGGCCGGCGCCGGGGCCGTTCTCGGGCCCGGGGGGGCGAACCGGGACCCCGGGGGCGAAACAGCACCCGTGTGCGCGGTTGTGGTGGGGGCGCAACCCCTCGAAGCGTGGATCGCGGTTCACGACGTCCTCCTGACGTATCGGATGACGCTAACGATATATCATGATGCGTCGTCAGGCCAGTGGTCGAAGGAGGCATCCGCGAGGGCCTGCACCGCGGCCTCGCCCAGCGCGTCCACCTCGGCGGCCAGTCGGCGCAGCGGCACCGGCTCCCGGCTGCGCAGCAGGGCGGTGAGGCGCTCGGCGACCAGGCCGAGCCGGTCGGCGGCGGGGACCCCGGGGGCAACGGCGGGCGGCGGGTCGAGGGACCACGGCTCGGCGATCTCGGCGCTCAGCTCCGGCAGCCGGCGCAGCAGGGCCGCGCACCCGGCGGCCAGCCGCCACCAGACCCCGGTCCGCAGGGCCGCCGTCGCGTGCGTGCCGGCGGTGGCCCAGCGCAGCAGCCGCACGACCTCGCCCCAGACGAGGTCGGAGACCACGTCCTCGACCGCCCGGCCGCCCGGGCAGCGGCGCGCCAGCACCAGCGCGCGGGTGGAGTCGGGGTCGAAGAGCCAGCGGTCGGGCTCGCCGTGGGGAGGCCGGTCCATGTCCGCACGGTGGCCGCCGCGCCTGCCGCCGGCCTGGGTGCTCCCTGCGGGGATGCTGGGCGTCGCACCTCCCGAGGGACCCGGGACCGGCCCGGTGGCCCGCGCCCGGCGGCTCAGCCCAGGGCGGCGCGGACCGCGGCGGCGGCGGTGTCGAGGGCGGTCCGGGCCTCGGCCCACGACGTCGCGGCCGGGAAGTCGCCGAGCAGGACCACCGCCTGACCGCCGGGCAGCACCCCGGCCGAGTGCAGCTGCCGGCCGCCGTCCACGCAGCACATCCAGCCCTGCTTGGCCGCCACGGTCCCGGCCGGTCCGCCGGCCAGCAGGCCGAAGGCCTGGTCGAACCCGTCGGCGGCGGTGGGGGCGGTGACGCGCATCCAGCCGAGCAGGGTGGCGGCCGGGCCGCTGCCCAGCCACCCGCTGAGCCGGGACAGCAGGGTGGCGACGTCGGCCGCGCTGGTGGTCGCCTCGCCCCACTGGCCGGCGGTCACCGGCGGAGCGGTGGCGGTCAGGCCGGCCTCGGCCGCCGTCTGTGTGACCAGCGCGGCGCCCTCCCACCGGTCCCACAGCACGCTGGTCGCGGGGTCGTCCGAGCGCACGATCGCGCGCTCCATGAGCTCCCGGTCGCGGTCGGTGAGCGCGACCGCCCCGGTGGCCTCCAGCTCCAGCAGCCGGCCGACGACGAACAGCTTGACCAGCGAGGCGGTGTAGACGGCGTCGCCGGCGGCCGGGGAGGAGACCAGCGGCGTCCCGTCGGCGGCCACGACCACCAGGTCGATGGAGCCGCCGGCGTCCGCCGCTGCGGCGCCCACGGCGGCGAGCACCGCGGCGGCGTCGACCGGTGGCGCGGTCGCGGCCGGCGGAGGGGCGGGTCCGGGCGCGGTGCCGACGGCGGACTCCGCGCCAGCCACCTGCGGGACCGTCGGCTCGGCGGCCGCCACGGACACCGGGTCGCCGGCCATCCCGTCGCGGACCCCCGCCGAGCCGACCGCCAGCACGACCGCCAGCACGAGGGGCAGCGCCGCGGCGACCGGGTGCGCCCGGAGGCCGCGGCGCGGGCGCCCGGTCGGCGGGCTGACGCTGGCCACCCCCGCAGCGTGCACCGTGCCGACGGCACGTGGGTGAACTCGGTGTATCGGCCCTGCGGCGGGAGCCCGCCCGACCCCCGAACGGGTGAGGTGGGCCCACCGCGCCGGACCATCCCGCCGGGATGGCCACGGGGCGCGGTCCGGCGTGCACCCTGGACGCCCGCCTCACGATGGGGGTCCGCGGTGAGCCGAGTCGACGAGCGCAGCGCGGGTCCGGCCGCTCCCGAGGAGACCACCGCCCGCCCGCGCCCGGTCCCGAGCCCGGTGCTCGAGTTCGCCGCCGTCGTCGTCCTCTCGATCACGACCCTGCTCACCGCCTGGTCGGCGTTCCAGGCCAGCCAGTGGGGCGGGGAGACCTCGATCGCGTTCAGCGAGGCCTCGGCGGACCGCATCGAGGCCGCCCGCGCCGCCGCCCTCGCCAACGCGCGCCTGACCAACCAGATCGGGCTGTGGACCCAGTGGGTCGTCGCCCACGGCTCCGGGGACGAGGAGCTGGCGGAGTTCCTCGTCGCCCGGTTCCCCGAGCCGCTGGCGACCGCCCACCGGGACTGGGTGGCGGCCGGCGGGACCGCCGCGGACGCCCCGGGCTCACCGTTCGAGCTGTCCTCCTACGTCCTGCCGGAGCACCAGGCCGCCGCGGCGCTCGACGCGCAGGCGTCGGAGCGCTTCGAGGCCGCCCTCACCGACGACCAGCGCGGCGACGACTACACCGTCCTCACGGTGCTGTTCGCCGCCGTCCTGTTCTTCGCGGCCATGTCGGCGCGGGTGCGCGCGCCCCGCTCGCAGTGGGTGCTGCTCGGGACCGGCGTGGCGATGGCCCTCGTCGGGGTCGTGCTGCTCGCGGTCTTCCCGAAGCTGGTCTGACCGGGCCTACGACGTCCCGACGGGCACGTCGAGCTGCACCTGTCCGGCGTTCTCGAAGGCGAAGGTGACCGACACGGTGTCCGACGTGGCGATGTCGGCCGTCACGTCGTCGAGCTGCATCCGCACCTGCCCCTGCGTCGCGTCCACCGAGCCGTCGGCGGGCAGGTCGATGCCGTCGGGGCTGCTGTCGCCCTGCTCGTCGAGCAGCACGACCGACCCGGCCGAGGGGGTGCTGACGGAGACCAGCCGGTCGTCGGTGTCCGCGTCGTTGGTCAGGGCGCCACGCAGGCCGACCGAGTCACCCGCCGCGATGGTCGCGTCGGCGTCGAGGAAGACGTCGTCGAGGGCGACCTGCCCGACCGAGCCGTCGACGCCCGGCGTGTCCGGCACCTCCAGGGTCGTCTCCGCGTCCTCCCCGGTGCTGCACGCGGTCACGAGGAGGGCGAGGGCCGCCGCCGTCGTGGCCGGGAGCGATGTGCGTGCTCCGGTCCGCTGTTCCATCAGGTCCTCCCGGCGCCGGCCTCGACGGTGGACGGGCCGGCTCTCGTGTCGCGGCGGGCTCACCGGCGGGGTGACCGATCGGCCCGCGGCGGGCCGGCGTCGGCACCGTCCCCGGCGGGGGACGCGGTCGCGTCCCGGTCGATCGGGCCGGCCTGCCGGTCCGGGCCCAGCGTCCCCTGGGCGGCGGCCCGCCCACTGCGTCCTCCGCCGGGACCCCGCAGGACGACGGCGATGCCCACGGCGACCAGCGCGCCGCAGGCGGGTCCGAGCAGGTAGGCCCACCACGCCGTCCAGTCCCCGAGGACGAGGGCCGGACCCAGTGACCGGGCCGGGTTCATCGAGGCGCCGCTCACCGGCGAGCCCCACAGCCCGGCCAGCGCGATGTAGCTGCCGACGCCGACCGCGGCGATCGGCCCCAGGTTCTGCGCCCCCGAGGACACGCCGAGGACCGTGCTGACCAGCCCCACGGTGAGGACGATCTCCCACAGCATCGCCGTGGTGGCCGAGATCCCCGGGCCGGGGAGGGTGAGCCCGGCGCTGCCCTGCCGGCCGAGGAGGGCCCACAGCAGCAGGGTCGCGAGGACCGCGCCGAGCACCTGCGCCACGACGTAGGCGGGCACCCGGCGGAACGGGAAGTCCCCGCGCAGCGCGAACGCGATGCTGACAGCCGGGTTCAGGTGGGCTCCGGACACCGTGCCCATGGACAGGATGACGGCCGTGACCACGAGCGCCGGGGCGACGACGAGGGCGCCGTAGGGCACCGCCGAGCCGCCGAAGCGCGCGTCGACCATCCCGCCGCCGACGGCGACGAGCACCAGGAGCAAGGTCCCGAACAGCTCGGCGAACAGCCGCCGGCCCTCGTGGCGGCGGTCCCAGAAGTCGAACTCCTCGATCATCGAGTCGGGCGTGCCCAGGGAGCGCAGCAGTCGACGTTCCGCGGGTGCGGTTCCCCCGGTCATGGCCACCTCCCGGCCGTCGGGCCCGGCGACGACCGTGGCCGCGTCGCCGTCCGCGGTCGCCACCCCGTCGGGACGAGTTCCTCCGCCCGCGGCGGCCACCCCGCCCCCGGCGGGATCGGTGTCCCGGGCCCTTGCCCCGGTGCGGGGGTGGGGAGCAGGCTCGGCGTGACGGCAGGGCCACACCGCTGGGAGGTCGCCGTGGAGGCACGCGTCGGGGACCGGATCGTCGTCCGGTCCACGCACCAGGGAGAGCCGGACCGCACCGGCCGGGTGCTGGAGGTCCGGGGCGAGCACGGGGCGCCGCCCTACGTCGTCCAGTGGGACTCCGACGGGCACACCGGGGTGTTCATCCCCGCGGGGACCTGCTCGGTCGTGCCGGAGCCGGCGGCCGGCTGAGCGCCCGGCCCGCCGGGGCCGGGGTCCACAGTCGCGGCACGGGCGGTTGACAGCGAGGTCACAGGAACGGGCCCGATGCTCGCAGCCGACGGCCGGATCGACCGGCCGCCCGAGCGAGGAGTGTGCCCGTGCGGAAGAAGATCGCGATCGCCACCGCAGCCGGTGCCCTGGCCGTCGGCGGCCTGGCCTTCGCCGTCCCGGCCGTCGCGGACGACGACACGGCCACCCCCGACACGACCACCGACTCGGCCACCCCGGTCGAGGACCGCATCCGCGATGCCCTCTCCGGCCTCGTCGACGACGGGTCGCTCACCCAGGAGCAGGCCGACGAGGTCGCCACCACCCTGGACGACGCCGGGGCCTGGCACGGCGGCTGGGGTGGCTGGCACGGCTGGCACGACGGCTGGGGCGACGGGTCCTCGGTGGTCGCCGAGACCCTCGGCCTGTCCGAGGAGGAGCTGCGCACCGCCCTGGAGGCCGAGGGCGCCACCCTCGCCTCGGTGGCCGAGGCCCAGGGCGTCGCTGTCGAGGACCTCGTCGCCGCGATCGTCGGGGAGGCGGAGGAGCGCATCGCCACCGCCGTCGAGGAGGGCCGCCTCACCCAGGAGCAGGCCGACGAGTGGCGGGCCGACCTGGAGGCGCGGGTCACCGAGTTCGTGCAGTCCGCCGAGGCGGCCGGCCCCTGGTGGGGTGGCCGCGGCGGCTGGTGGCGGGACGGCGACTGAGGAAGGACCCCGCTGCCTCCACCGCTCGCAGGCTCGTGGCGGGCCCCTGCGGCGGGGCCGTTCCAGCGACGGGCTCGCCGCAGGTCGCTGCGGCGGGCCCGGTCCCGCGCGCCGAGGGCGGCCACGTGCGGGACCGGCCCGGTAGCGTCCGCCGCCGATCCGGCCGGTGTGTCCCGCGCCGCCGGGGACAGGAGGAGGCAGCCGTGCCGACCGCGACGATGCCCGTGCCGGGCCCCGTGCCCGACTCCGTGTCCGGCCCCGTGCCCGGAGAGGACGGCGGACGCGGCCTGGTCGTCGTCGGCGGGCTGCCCGGCAGCGGCAAGACGACGATGGTCCGGCGGCTGCTGGGCGACGGGGTCCCCGGCGTGACGTCGGTGGACTCCGAGCAGGTCGCCGCCCGCTGGCGCACCGGCTCCCGCGTGCCCTACCGGGTCGTGCGCCCGCTGGTGCACCTCCAGCACCGGCTGCGGGTGCTGCACGCGCTCGCCGGCCCGGCACCGGTGGTCGTCCTCGCCGACCCGTGGACCAGCCGCTGGTGGCGCCCGGTCGTGCTGGCCACCGCGCGGGGGGCGGGGCGGTGGGTGCGGCTGGTGCTGCTCGACGCGTCACCGGAGGAGGCCGCCGACGGCCAGCGGATCCGCGGCCGCCGCATCCCCGAGGGCCGGATGCGGCGGCACGGGCTGCGCTGGGCCCGGCTGATGCAGGTCGCTCCGGCGGGCCCCGGCGTCGTCGTCGTCGACCGCCCGCGGGCCGCCCGGCTCACCCTCCCCGAGCTGCTGGGCCACCCGGCGGACTGAGCGGGCCGGTCAGCCCCAGCGCCCGCTCCAGCAGCCGGAAGCGGTAGGCGGGCAGCGCCGGGCGGCGGTCGCCGTCGGGGCGGGTCCAGGCGGCGAACCACCGGTTCGGCGGCTCGAGGAACAGGATCAGCAGGAGCCCCGCGTAGGACACGAACGTCGACAGCGCCGTCTGCGCGCCGATGGTGGCCCCGCCTCGGCGAAGCCGACGTCGTCGGAGGACACCCCGGTCCAGCGCTCTCGAAGTCGGCGACGACCTCCGCCGGGCCCTCGCCGCCGTCGCTCACGGCGTCGAGCAGCTCCCGGTGGTGCCGGGCGTGGACGGCCACCCCGCCGGCCGCGGTCACCAGCGTCGCCGGGAGCACGAACCGCCACAGCGTGGTCAGCAGGTGCGCATCGGGTGCGGTGGGGCGCGCCCAGGCGGTGGGGAACGGCGTCGGGACGCCGACGGTCAGCAGGGTCAGTCCCACGTTGGCCGGCGAGTACGGGAAGCCCAGCCCGAGCATGGTGACCGCGACGGGTCCCGCCCCGGGTGGTGCTCCGCACCCGTCGAGCCTGACACCGGGGCCCGGGCGGGGCACGGCGCAGCACCCGGCCCCCAGCCGACTCCCGACCGGCATCCAGGCGACGTGCAGGTCCGCCGCGCACGGTGGGCGCATGAGCTCGCGCGCCCGGCGGTGGTCCCTGCGCACCCGGCTGCTGTGCGCCTTCCTCGTGCCGCTCACCGTCGTGCTCGCCGTCGTGGGCACCGCGGCCGCCACCGCCGTCCGCGGGGAGCTGCTCGGGCAGGTGGACGACCGGCTCGCGGCCGCGGTCGCCCGCTCGGAGCAGGCCGACGAGGGTCCTGCCTGGCCCGGTGGCTGGCCCGGCTGGGACGGCTGGGCCGACGAGGGGCCGGACTTCCTGGTGGTGCCCGGGCAGGGCGACGGCACGCTCGGCGCCCGGGTCGAGGACGGCACCGTCACCGAGGCCGCCGTCATCGGCCGGGAGGGCGACGGGGAGGCGCTGACCGCCGCCGAGGCCGCCGACCTCGCCCGCGTGGACGCCGACGGCGAGCCGCGGACGGTCGACCTCGGCGGGCTGGGCTCCTACCGCGTGGTCGCGACCGCGGCCGGCGACGGCGAGGTGCTCGTCACCGGCCTGCCGCTGGACTCGGTGCGGGCGGCCCTGCTGCGGCTGGTCGTCGTCGAGGTCGCCGTCGGGCTGCTCGGGCTGCTGGCCGCCGGGCTCGTCGGCTCGGCGGTGATCGGGCGGACGCTGCGCCCGCTGCACCGGGTGGCGGCCACCGCGGGCCGAGTCGCGGAGCTGCCGCTGTCCAGCGGGGAGGTGCGGCTGGCCGACCGGGTGCCGGCCGCCGACACCGACCCGCGCACCGAGGTCGGCCGGGTCGGTGCCGCGCTCAACCGGCTGCTGGACTCGGTGGAGTCGGGCATCGCCGCCCGCCAGGCGTCGGAGACCCGGCTGCGCCGCTTCGTCGCCGACGCCAGCCACGAGCTGCGCACCCCGGTCACCTCCATCCGCGGCTACACCGAGCTGGTCCGCCGCCGCGGGGGGCTGCCCGAGGAGGCCGGCGCCTCGCTGCGCCGGGTGGAGGCCGAGGCGGTGCGGATGTCCGGGCTGGTCGACGACCTGCTGCTGCTCGCCCGCCTCGACGCCGGCCGCGAGCTCGACGGCGGCGACGTCGACCTGACCGGGCTGGTCCTCGACGTCGTCAGCGACGCGCACGCCGCCGGCCCCGCGCACCGCTGGCGGGTCGACCTGCCCCCGGCCGCGGTGCTGGTGCGCGGCGACGCGGCCCGGCTGCACCAGGTGCTGGCCAACCTGCTGGCCAACGTCCGCACCCACACCCCGCCCGGCACGACGGCGACCACGCGGCTGCGCGCCGAGGACGGGCAGGCGGTCCTCGAGGTGGTCGACGACGGCCCCGGTATCCCCGCGGACCTGCAGGGCGGGGTGTTCGAGCGGTTCGCCCGCGGGGACTCCTCGCGGTCGCGGGCCAACGGCAGCACCGGCCTGGGCCTGGCGATCGTGGCAGCCGTCGTCGCGGGGCACGGGGGGACGGTCGCCGTCGACAGCGTGCCGGGCCGGACGGTCTTCACCGTGCGGCTGCCCGGCGCCACCGTCGCCGAGCCCGACGCCGACGAGGAGGCCGCGGCCCTCCCCGCGTGAGGAGGCGGCCGGGCTGCCGGTCGGTGATCAGGTGACCTGATCGTGCGGCGTCCTCCCTCACGGCCGGCGGTGAGGGAGGACGCCGCAGGGTGAGGGAGGACGCCGCACGATGGGCAGGACGGCGGCTCAGGCGGGCGCGAGGTGGCGGCACTCGGGGCAGACGTCGTCGGCGCCGAGGCCGCGGCGCCCGTTCCAGGCCCCCTGCACCACGGCCACCGGCGTGCCGCAGACCGCCACCCAGGGCGGGGGCCCGTCGGCGGCCTCCCGCGGCACCGCGTGCGCCCGGCTGCTCTCCTGGTCCCGGCCGGCCGCGTGCCCGCCCGCTGCGCTCGTCACCGGGCCAGTGTGGTCTCCGCGTCGGCCGGGAGGCGGCCCAGGAACGCCAGGGCCCGCTGCCAGAGCAGCTCGCTCGCCGCCGGGTCGTACTCGGCGGGCAGGCTCGGATCGGTGAACAGGTGCCCGGCCCCCGGGTAGTCGAACGTCTCGACCCGGCCGCCGGCGCGGGCGGCGTCCGCCGAGACGGCGTCGATCCACTCCTGGCGGCGGAACGGGTCGTCCGCGGCGTAGTGGATCTGCACCGGCAGGCCCGCCGGCCAGGCCGTCACCCCCAACATCCCGAGTGGTAGGGCGCCGGAGAACAGCAGGAGCCCGGCGCAGCGGCGGCGGGTGGCCACGTACTCGGCCATGCCCGCGCCGTTGGAGAAGCCGGCGGCGACGAAGCCGTCGGCCAGCCCGGCGACGCCGTCCAGCGCGGCCTGCATGAGCGCCGGGAAGCCGACCCGCTCGGTGTGGGCGCTGCCCGTGGCGTAGTCGTCGAAGACCAGCCCGTCGTACTGGTCGACCACGGTCACCCGGTGGCCGGCCGCCCGCAGGCGGTCGGCGGCGTCGACGACCCCGGGACGCACGCCGAGGGCCGAGTGGAAGAGCGCGATCTCTGTCATGGGGAGACCCTGCGGCACCGTCGGTGACACCGTCCTGTCACCGTTCCTGCGACGATCTCCCGGTGAACCGCACCGACCGGTTGCACGCGCTCACCGAGGAGCTGCGCCGGGCCGGACGCCGCGGACGGACGGCGGCGGAGCTCGCCGGCTGGCTGGAGGTGTCGACCCGGACGGTCAAGCGCGACGTCTCCGCGCTGCAGCAGGCCGGTGTCCCCATCTGGGCCACGGCCGGCCCGGGCGGGGGGTACGTGCTGGACGCGGCGGCCACCCTGCCCCCGGTCAACTTCACCCCCGCGCAGGCGGTGGCGGTGGCCGTGGCGCTGGCCGGCGCGCCGGACGCACCGTTCGCCGTCGACGGCCGCGCCGCGCTCGCGAAGGTGCTCGACGTGCTGGGGCCGGCGGCCCGCGCCGAGGCCGACCGGCTCGCCGGACGCGTGTGGGTCCGCGGCCCGACCGGCCGCCCGGACGCCGCCGCGGTGGTGGAGCAGGCGCTGGCGCAGCGCCGCGTGGTGGCCCTCCGCTACCGCGACCGGCACGGCGCCGAGACCCGCCGGCGGGTCGAGCCCCACCTGCTCGCGCGCACCGGCGACCACTGGTACCTCATCGCCTGGTGCCGCGACCGGGACGCTCCCCGCTGGTTCCGCTGGGACCGCATCGCCGGCGCCGCGCTGACGACCGAACCGGCGCCGGCCCGGGACCCGAGCCTGTACGGCACCCCGCCCCGGGACGCCCGCGCCGTCCGGCAGCACCCCCGCTGACCGGCCCGGCACGTCGCCGCGCCGGGCCATCGAGTGATCTGCGACGCGCCCGGCGAGACTGCCCGGTACCGGTGTGTGCTTGGTTCCGCCCACCTCCGGCGCCGCCGGACCCGGCGGGCCGGTCCGTCCGACCCCAGCGGAGGCATGCACGACCCGGTTGCGCCGGAGCGCCCTCACCCTCGGCGCCGCGGCGGCGCTCGCCCTGACGACCGCCCCGGCGGCCGGCACGGTCGACGTCGCCGCCCCGTCCGCGAGCGCCGCCCCGGAGGTGTGCGCCGACGTGCACCGACCACGTCGGCCACGGGACGGAGGAGGCCCGGATCCGTCCCGGCGCCACGCGCGCCGAGCCCAACGCCGTCTCCACCGCCCAGGCCGCGGCCCTGGGCAACCCCGAGAGCCGCCCGGTACTGGAGGCCGGCTCGGTCACCGTCCCGACGGTCTTCCACGTCATCAGCGCCGAGCCCGTCGACCAGGCCCGCTTCGACGCGCTGATCGCCGACCAGATGCGGGTCCTCAACGACGCCTACGCCGGCCAGGGGGAGGCGTCCGGCTCGCCCGAGACGCCGTTCGTCTTCACCTACGACCCCGAGGCCACGACCTACAGGGTGGACGCCGAGTGGGCGAGCCTGGTGCCGGGCAGCAAGGAGGAGCGGGCCGCCAAGAGCGAGCTGCGCGTGGGCGGCGCGGAGACGCTCAACGTCTACGTCGCCTCCATCGGCGGCGGGCTGCTCGGCTACGCGACCTTCACGCAGAAGGCCAAGGGCGGGCAGCTGTGGGCCGACGGCGTGGTGATCCTCGACGAGTCGATGCCGGGCGGCACCGCCGAGCCGTACGACCAGGGCGACACCCTCACCCACGAGGTCGGCCACTGGCTGGGGCTGTTCCACACCTTCCAGGGCGGCTGCAGCGGCCCCGGTGACTACGTGACCGACACCCCGGCCGAGGCCCTGCCCGCCTTCGAGTGCGAGGCCGACGCCGGCCGCGACAGCTGCCCGCGCGACCCGGGGACCGACCCGATCACCTATTTCATGGACTACACCGAGGACTTCTGCATGAACACCTTCTCGGCCGGTCAGGTGGCCCGGATGAGCAACGCCTGGGAGGCCTACCGGGCCCCGGGCGTCTGACGTCCCGACGCAGCGGCGCGCGCCACCCGGGGGAGGGTCTCCCGGGTGGCGCGCGCCGTTCGCGTCCGCCGGGGCGCCCGGTGGGCCACAGTGGGCGCCGTGACCGCGCCCTCCGTCCCGCTGCCGTGGTTCCCGGCGGCGGAGGCGCCGGGCGGCCGGCCCGGACCGCCCCGCACCGGCGGGCCGCCGGCGGGCCTCGTCCTCGACCCGGCCGCGGTCTCCCTCGCCGGCCCGCGCGGGGCTGTGCAGGACGCCGGGTACGCCGGGCCCACGGCGCTCGTCGTCGCCGACGGCGTGGGCGGCGGGGCCGGCGGCGCCACCGCGGCGCGGCTCGCGGTCGCCGAGGTGAGCAGGCGCGCCACCCGGGCGCGCGCCACCGGGGACGACGCCCTGCCCGACGCCGGCCTCACCGCCGCGGTCGCCGCCGCCGACGCCGCCGTCCGCGCGGCCGCGGCCGCCGACCCCGCGCTCACCGGCATGGCCACCACCTGCGTCGCGGCCGTGCTCACGGGCGACGGCCGCGTCGTCGTCGCCTCCGTCGGCGACAGCCGCGCCCACGTCCTGCGCGCCGGCGTCCTCACCCGGCTGACGACCGACCACACCCTCGTGGCGGCCCTCGTCGCCTCAGGGGAGCTGACCGCCGAGCAGGCTGCCGCCTCGCCGATGCGGTCGGTCCTGCTGAGGGCCCTGGGCGGCGCGCAGGACCCCGGGGCCGCCGACCTGCTCGCCGTCCGCGCCGAGCTCGGCGACCGCCTGCTGCTGTGCTCCGACGGCCTGTCGGGCGTCGTCCCGCCGGACACGCTGCGGCGGGTGCTGGCCACCGAGCGCCGTCCCGCCGCCGCCGCGTCCCGGCTCGTGCTCGCCGCGCTGGCCGCGGGCAGCCGCGACGACGTCACCGTCGCCGTCGCCGACGTGACCCCCGACGGCTGGGCGGGCAGCACCGCGCCGCTGCTCGTCGGGGCGGCCGCCATCGACTGAGCGCGGGGGCTTGCCGGGCGGCGGGCACGCGGGCAGGGTTGTGAGGCAGACCACATCCCTGACGACCCCGGGAGGTCCCCGTGCCCGAACCCACCCAGGACGGCCACCGGGCAGGAGCCCGCCGTGGGTAAGGAGGTCACCCCGGCGCCCGCCCCCCGCGAGGCCGCCCGGGTGCGCAACGTGGCGCTGGTCGGCCGCTCCGGCGCCGGCAAGACGACCCTCGCCGAGGCCCTGCTGGCCGCCACCGGCGCGATCCCGCGCGCCGGCCGCATCGAGGACGGCACCACCTGCCTCGACGGCGACGAGGTCGAGGTCCGCCAGCAGCGCTCGGTCACCCTCGGGGTGGCCACCGTCGAGCACGAGGGCACCCGGATCACCCTGCTCGACACCCCCGGCAGTCCCGACTTCGTCGGTGAGCTGCGCGCCGGACTGCGCGCCGCCGACGCCGCGCTGTTCGTCGTCTCGGCGGTCGGCGGCGTCGACGCGGCCACCGTGCAGCTGTGGGAGGAGTGCGCCGCGGTCGGCATGCCGCGCGCGGTCGTCGTCACCCAGCTCGACCGGCCGCGGGCCGACGTCGAGGAGACCGTCCGGCTGTGCCAGACGGTGCTCGGCGCCGGCGTCTACCCGGTCCACCTCGTCGACCGCGGCCCGGACGGCGCGGTGCAGGGGGTGGTCAACCTGCTCGAGCCCGGCGCGCAGGCCCCCGACGCCGACCGGCTCCGCAGCGAGCTGATCGAGGGGATCATCGGCGAGAGCGAGGACGAGGCGCTGATGGAGCGCTACCTGGCCGGCGACGAGCTGGTCCAGGGAGACCTGATGAGCGACCTGGAGACCGCGGTCGCCCGCGGCCACTTCCACCCCGTGCTCTGCGCCGCCCCGCTGCAGGACATCGGCCTCGACGCGCTGCTCTACCTGGTCGTCAACGGCTTCCCGTGCCCGATGGAGCACGGCTGCCCGCCGGTGTCCCGCCCCGACGGCTCGAAGGCCCCGCCGCTGTCCTGCGACCCCGACGGGCCGCTGGTCGCCGAGGTCGTCAAGACCACCACCGACCCCTACCTGGGCCGGGTGTCCCTGCTGCGGGTGTTCTCCGGCACCCTCACCCCGGACACCGCCGTGCACGTCTCCGGGCACGGCGGCGCCGACCGCGGTCACCCCGACCACGACGTCGACGAGCGGGTCGGCGCCATCTCCTCCCCGCTGGGGTCGGCGCTGCGCCCGGTCGCGGCCTGCCCGGCCGGCGACGTCTGCGCGGTGACCCGGCTGGCCTCCGCCGAGACGGGGGACACGCTGTCCTCGCCCGGCGACCCGCGGCTCGTCCCGCCCTGGGACCTGCCGGTGCCCCAGCACCCGGTCGCCGTCGAGGCCGCCTCCCGCGCCGACGAGGACCGGCTCGGCCCGGCGCTGGCCCGGCTGGCCGCCGAGGACCCGACCCTGCGCGTCGAGCGCTCCCGCGACACCGGCCAGCTGCTGCTGTGGTGCGTGGGGGAGGCGCACGGCGAGGTGCTGCTCGAGCGGTTGCGCACCCGCCACGGCGTCGCGGTGACCACCGTGCCGGTGCGGGTGCCGATGGTGGAGACCCTGGCCGGGCCGGCGAAGGCCACCGGCCGGCTGGTCAAGCAGTCCGGCGGGCACGGGCAGTACGCCGTCGTCGTCGTGGAGGCCGAGCCCGGGCCGCCCGGGTCGGGCATCACCTTCGAGCAGCGGGTCGTCGGCGGGGCGGTGCCCAGCCAGTACCACGGCAGCGTGGAGAAGGGCATCCGCGCGCAGGCGGCCAAGGGGGTGCACGACGACCGGCCGCTGGTCGACGTCGCGTTCGTGCTCGTCGACGGCAAGGCGCACTCGGTGGACTCCTCCGACGCCGCCTTCCAGTCCGCCGGCGCGCTGGCCGTGCGGGAGCTGGCCGCCGCGGCGGGCACCAAGGTCCTGGAGCCGTGGTGCGAGGTCGACGTGGTCGTCCCCGGCGAGCACGTCGGCGCGGTGATGAGCGACCTGTCCTCCCGCCGCGCCCGGGTCACCGGCAGTGACGCCGACCCCGAGCGCGACCGCACGACCGTCCGCGCCGAGGTGCCCGAGATCGAGCTGCTCGGCTACGCCGGGGCGCTGCGCTCGGTCAGCCACGGCACCGGCTCGTTCAGCCGCCGGCCGTTGGGTCACGAGCCGGCGCCCGCGTCGCTGGTCGCCGTCCCGGCCTAGCGTCCGGCCGGGAGCGGCTCCGCGTCAGGGCTCGCCGCGAGGCGGCGAGCGGAGAGGACGGTGACGTGCTGGAGCGGCCCCGCTGCAGGGGCCCGCCACGAGCGTGCGAGTGGCGGGGGGCGGGTGACGTGCTGGAACGGCCCCGCTGCAGGGGCCCGCCACGAGCGTGCGAGTGGCGGGGGGCAGCGGGGTCCTTCGACTAGCCTCGGGCTCGGTGTGCACCGGGGTGGAGGAGCAGTGACGTCGTCGCAGGGGCCGTCGGCCGCCGTCCCGGCGTCGGCGGGTCCGCCCGTGCCGGAGACACCCCCGGTGGCCGACCGCAACGAGCTGCCCGACCGGGTGTGGACCCTGCCCAACGTCCTGTCGGTGCTGCGACTGCTCGGCGTGCCGCTGTTCCTGTACCTGCTGCTGGGCCCGGAGGCCGACGGGTGGGCCGTCGTCGTGCTCATGGTCTCCGGCGTCACCGACTGGGCCGACGGCAAGCTCGCCCGCCTGCTGGGCCAGTCCAGCCGCCTGGGGGCGCTGCTCGACCCCGCCGCCGACCGGCTCTACATCGTCGCCACGCTGGTGGCCTTCGTCCTGCGCGACGTCGTCCCGCTGTGGGTGGTCGCGGTGCTGGTCGGCCGCGAGGTCGTGCTCGGCGTCATGCTCCTGGTGCTGCGCCGTCACGGCTACCCACCGCTGCAGGTGCACTACCTGGGCAAGGCGGCCACCTTCATCCTGCTCTACGCCTTCCCGCTGCTGCTGCTGGCCGACGGCGGCGGCGCCTGGGCGTGGGTGCAGCCGGTCGCGTGGGCGCTGACCATCTGGGGCGGCGTCCTCTACGTGCTCGCCGGGGTGTTCTACGTCGTGCAGGTGCTCGGGCTGGTGCGCGCCGACCGGGCCGGCCCGGTCCCGGCCGCGGCGGGCGCGGAGGCCCGTCCCGCGCCGTGACCGTCGCCCGGCGCGGCGGCGGCCCGCGCTCGATGGGCGCCTCGCTGCTCGACCAGGTGCTGGCCGAGACCCTCGATCCGGCCTACGCCCGCGCCGCGCAGGCCCGCCGGGAGCGGGAGGCCGCCGGGGAGCCCGCCGGCCCGGCCCGGCGCCGCCGCGCGGGCGCCCTCGCCGTCGCCGTCACCATGGCCGGCGCCGGCCTGCTGGCGGCGGTCACCTACGACCAGGCCGCGTCCGGCGCCGAGGGCCGCGAGCAGGTCCGCGCCGAGCTGGTGGAGGACATCGAGGCGCAGTCGGCCACCACCGCCGACCTGACCGCCGAGCTCGAGCAGCTGCGCGACCGGGTCACCGACGCGCGGGCGGACGCGCTGGCCGCCAGCGCCGTCGGACAGCGCGCCATCGACGACCTCGACGCCGCCGAGCTGGCCGCCGGGCTGGTGGCCGTCAACGGCCCGGGGCTGGTGGTCACCCTCGCCAACGCCGAGCCCGACGCCGACGCCGACCCCGTGGGCGGCTCGGCGGAGGGGGACGCCCGTGGCCGCGTGCAGGACGGCGACCTGCAGCTGGTGGTCAACGCGCTGTGGGCCTCCGGTGCCGAGGCGGTCAGCATCAACGGCCAGCGGCTGGGCCCGACCACCGCGATCCGCTTCGCCGGGGAGGCGGTCCTCGTCGACTTCCGCCCGGTGACCAACCCCTACCTCGTCAGCGCGATCGGCGACCCGGACGACCTCCGGGCGCGGTTCCTGGCCAGCCCCGAGGTCGGCGCGCTCGCCGCCATCTCCGAGGTCTACGGCCTGCGCTTCGAGTTCGCCCAGGAGGACGAGCTGTCCGTGCCCGCCGGGGGGACCCCCGAACTGCGATCCGCCACGCCCGCCACCGGCGAACCGGCCGGGGCACCCGGCGGGACGGGGGACTGACCGTGATCCCCGTCATCGGCCTGGCCGTCGGCATCGCGCTCGGCCTCGTCCTCGACCCCACCGTGCCGCTGTGGCTGCAGCCCTACCTGCCGATCGCGGTGGTCGCCGCCCTCGACGCGGTGTTCGGTGGTGCCCGCGCCCGCCTCGACGGGATCTTCGACGCCAAGGTGTTCGTCATCTCGTTCGTGTCGAACGTGGTCGTCGCCGGGCTGATCGTCTTCCTCGGCGACCAGCTCGGGGTGGGCGCGCAGCTGTCCACGGCCGTGGTCGTCGTGCTCGGCATCCGCATCTTCGGCAACGCCGCGGCCATCCGCCGGCACCTGTTCCGGGCATGAGCGACACCCCGCGTCCGGACGACGCGCCCGACGTCCCCGACTCTCCCGACGTGCCGGACACCCCGGACGCCGTCGGCACCCCGGAGGTCCCGGACGGTCCTGCCGAAGGGCCCGCCGAGGAGCCCCCCGCGGAGGACCCCGGGCCCGCCGGTACCACGCCGGCCGGCCCGCCTGCCGACGGTGGCCGGCCCCGGCGGCGCCAGTCGCTGGTCGCGGCCTCGCTGATCGCCGTGCTGACCGTCCTGCTCGGGTTCGCGATCGCCGTCCAGGTGCGCAGCACCGGCACCGGCGAGGCCCTCGCCGGCGCCCGGGAGGAGGAGCTGGTCGCCATCCTCGACGAGCTCGACGGCCAGGAGGAGCGGCTGCGGGCGCAGATCGCCGACCAGCGCGGCGCGCTGCGCGACCTGTCCGACACCGACAGCCGCTCGGCCGCCGCGCTCGAGGACGCCCGCTCCCGCGCCGAGGCGCTCGCCGTCCTCAACGGCACCGTCGCCGCCGAGGGTCCGGGCCTGGTGGTCACCGTCCGCGACCCGGAGGGCCGGGTGCGGGTGGCCGACCTGCTCGACGCCATCCAGGAGCTGCGCGGCGCCGGCGCGGAGACGATGCAGATCGACGGCGTCCGGGTGGGCGTCTCCACCGCCGTCACCGGCAGCCCGGGCGACCTGCGCGTCGACGGCCGGCCGGTGAGCGCGCCCTACGAGATCGTGGTCATCGGCTCCGCGGCCGACCTGCGGACGGCGATGAGCATCCCCGGCGGCGTGGTCGACCGGGTCGGCCGGCAGGGCGGCAGCGTGGACATCGAGCAGCGCGACCGGGTCGTCGTCGACGCGTTGCGGCCCCTCGACGAGCCTCAATACGCTCAGCCCGACCCCGGCGACTGACCCGCGGCCCCGCGGCGCCGGTACCACCCCATCCCGATCGGAGACGACGCCGCATGACCACGCCCGACGACCGCCGCTACACCGACCAGCACGAGTGGGCGCTGGTGCAGGGGAGCGGAGGTGCGGGGACCGTCGTCCGGGTCGGCATCACCGACCACGCGCAGGACGCCCTGGGCGACATCGTGTTCGTCCAGCTGCCCGCGGTGGGGGAGGAGGTGGGCCCCGGCAACCCCATCGGGGAGGTGGAGTCGACCAAGTCGGTCTCCGACGTCTACTCCCCGGTGGAGGGCACCGTCTCGGCGGTCAACGAGGCCCTCACCGACGCGCCCGAGACCGTGAACGCCGACCCCTACGGGGAGGGCTGGCTGGTCGAGATCACCGTGCCCGGGGACGGCGGCGACCCCACCGCCGACCTGCTCGACGCGGCCGCCTACCAGGCGCTGGTGGACGCGTCCTGACCGCCCCCACCGCCCTCGGCCGCCCCGGGACGATCACTAGACTGCCCCGCGGGATCCGGCCCTGGCCGGGCCCGTGGGACAGGTGTGGCGTCGCCCCCGACGCCCGGTTGACCCTCGACACGACCGCTGGTTCCATGACCAACGGCCCGCCGTGCGCCGCACGGCAGCCGACCACGACGGCACCGACCGGGCCGTCGTCCGCCGGCCGCCCGCGGCAGCCACTCGCGTCGCGGCGGTGCCCCCTGCACCGGAGGAGAACAGACGTGCACTGCACTCGTTGTGGCCACGACAACCCCGAGGGCAGTCGCTTCTGTGCGCAGTGCGGCGCCGCCCTCTCCCAGGAGCGCGTCGGCGAGTCGACCAGCGTGATCCCGAAGGTCGGCGGCGAGGACACCGGCGACGTCCCCGAGGTCGTGGAGCCCGGCGCCGACGCCCACGCCGGGGCCGTGGAGTCCCTGCCCGCCGGGTCGGCGCTGCTGGTGGTCAAGCGCGGCCCGAACGCCGGCAGCCGGTTCCTGCTCGACCAGGACGTCACCACCGCCGGCCGCCACCCCGACAGCGACATCTTCCTCGACGACGTGACCGTCAGCCGCCGGCACGTGGAGTTCCACCGCGAGGGCGGCGGCTTCTCGGTGCACGACGTCGGCAGCCTGAACGGCACCTACGTCAACCGCGAGCCGGTCGACGTCGCCACCCTCGCCGGCGGTGACGAGGTGCAGATCGGCAAGTTCCGCCTCGTCTACCTGACCGGCCCGCGCACCGGCGAGCCCTCCGCCCGCTGACGTGGTGCGCTGATCCGGTGTCCGGAGCGCCCGCCGGCGCGTCCGGGGACGGCGCCGCGGACGCGCGGACCCCGCGCCTGACGATCGGGGCGGTGCTCACCGCCCTGCGCGACGACTTCCCCGACGTGACCATCAGCAAGATCAGGTTCCTCGAGAGCGAGGGGCTGGTCTCCCCGCAGCGGACACCCTCGGGGTACCGGAAGTTCTCCCGGGCCGACGTCGACCGGCTGCGCTACGTGCTCACCGCGCAGCGGGACCACTACCTGCCGCTGCGGGTGATCAAGGAGCACCTCGACGCGCTGGATCGGGGGCAGCCGGTGCCCGGCGCGGGTGGGGCCGCGGACCCACCCGC
>NZ_JBJGYX010000059.1:0-32457 GCF_054050195.1 Geodermatophilus sp. SYSU D00710 | reverse complement strand
CCCCCCCCCCCCCCCCCCCCCCCCCCCCCCCCCCCCCCCCCCCCCCCCCCCCCCCCCCCCCCCCCCCCCCCCCGGCCACGGGCCCCAGGGAGCGTCGAGAACACGTGAACTCGACGGCGGGCGGAGCCGGCACCGACGGCGGCGCGCCCGGGGGGCAGGACACGCCGTGCCCACCCTGCGTATTCGTCTGATCACTTGCGGTGATCTACGACACCCCGTTGGCTCGTATCACTCCGCGGCCGCCCGGCCGCGGGGAGCCTCCCGAGGAGCCGTCCTTGCCCACTCGTCGCACCCTGGTCGCCGGAGTCGTCGCCGCCCTCGCGACCGCCGGCCTCGGCACCACCGCGAGCCCCGCCGCGGCCGCACCGCCCGACGGCGGCCCGCGAGCCACCTACGTCGTCACCGTCGACCGCTCCACCCTCCCGGCCCAGGCAGCCGAGCGTGCGCGCGGTCTCGGCGGGCAGGTCGACCACGTCTACACCGCGGCGCTGACCGGCTTCGCCGTGACGCTGCCCGAGGCCGCCGCCGCGCGCCTCGCCGACCTGCCCGGGGTGGTCGCCGTCGAGCGCGACCAGGTGGTCACGGCCGTCGGCACCCAGTCGAACGCGCCGTGGGGCCTCGACCGCACCGACCAGCGCACCCTGCCGCTGAGCACGACCTTCACCTACACCGCGACCGGGGCCGGGGTCACCGCCTACGTGATCGACACCGGCATCAACTACGCGCACACCGACTTCGGCGGGCGGGCGGTCTCGGGCTACGACGCCGTCGACGGCGGCTCGGCCGACGACTGCAACGGCCACGGCACGCACGTCGCCGGCACCGTCGGCGGGACGACCTACGGGGTGGCCAAGGGCGTGCAGCTCGTCGGCGTCCGGGTGCTCGGCTGCACCGGCAGCGGCACCACCGCGGGCGTCGTCGCCGGCATCGACTGGGTCACCGCCCACCACCCGGCCGGCGCCCCGGCGGTGGCCAACATGAGCCTCGGCGGCGGCGCCAGCACCGCCATCGACACCGCGGTGCGCAACTCCATCGCCGACGGCGTCACCTACGCGGTCGCGGCCGGCAACGGCAACAACGCGGGCGTGGCCCAGGACGCCTGCTCCTCCTACTCCCCCGCCCGCGTGACGGCGGCGCTGACCGTCGGGGCGACCGACCGCACGGACACGGCGGGGTCGTTCAGCAACTACGGCTCCTGCGTCGACCTGCACGCTCCCGGCGTGGCGATCACCAGCGCCTGGCACACCGGCACCACGGCCACCAACACGATCAGCGGGACGTCGATGGCCACGCCGCACGTGGCCGGCGTCGCCGCGCAGTACCTGTCGGCCGACCCCGGCGCGCAGCCGACCGCGGTCGCCGGGGCGATCACGGCGGCCGCGACGCCCGACCGCGTGACGCTCTCGCGCACCGCCGTGCGGGCCGGCACGCCCAACCGGCTGCTGTTCGGCTCCTACTGACCCCCGGCACGACGACGGCCGCCGTCCCGAGCAGGGGCGGCGGCCGTCGCCGTGTCAGCGGTCGAGCAGGGCGGCGAGGACGTCGCCGGCGCGGTCGACGCCGGCCCGGTCGACGTCGAGGTGGGTGACCAGGCGGATCCGGCGCGGGCCGACCTGGGACACCAGCACGCCCTGCGCCTTCGCCGCCTCGGCGACCAGGGGTGCGGCCACGCCGTCGACGACCACCATGTTGGTCTCCACGGTCGCGGGGTCGACGCCGAGCCGCTTGGCCAGCAGGCGGGCGTGCTCGTGGTCCTCGGCCAGCCGGGCGAGGTGGGCGTCGAGGGCGTACAGCCCGGCCGCGGCCAGCACGCCGGCCTGGCGCATGCCCCCGCCGAGGCGCTTGCGCCACAGCCGGGCGGCGGCGATCCGCTCGGCCGAGGCCACCAGCACCGACCCGACCGGCGCGCCCAGGCCCTTGCTCAGGCAGACCGACGCGGTGTCGGCGAGCCGGCCGTAGGTCGCGAGGTCGACACCGGAGGCCACCGACGCGTTCCAGATCCGGGCGCCGTCGAGGTGGACGGCGACGCCGGCGCCCCGGGACCAGTCGAAGAGCCGCTGCAGCTGCGCCAGCGGCTGCACCCGCCCGCCGCCGCGGTTGTGCGTGTTCTCCACCGCGACGGCGGCGGTGGCGGTCAGGTGCCAGTCACCGCGCGGGCGCACCTGGTCGACCAGCGCGTCGGCGTCGAGCAGGCCGCCGGAGGAGACCACCGTGCGGGTGGAGATGCCGAACACCGCGGCCGCGGCGCCCATCTCGTAGGTGACCACGTGCGCGTCGGCGTCGCAGAGCACCTCCTGGCCGGGCTCGCAGACCAGCCGCATGCCGATCTGGTTGCCCATGGTCCCCGAGGGCACGAAGAGGCCGGCCTCGTGGCCGAACAGGTCCGCGACCCGCTCCTCGAGCGCACGGATGGCGGGGTCCTCGCCGTAGACGTCGTCGCCGACCTCGGCCTCGGCCATCGCCCGGCGCATGGCCGGCGTCGGGCGGGTGACGGTGTCCGACCGCAGGTCGACCAGGTCAGCCACGCAGCATCTCCGCCACGAGGAAGGCCAGCTCCAGGGACTGCCCGGTGTTCAGCCGCGGGTCGCAGGCGGTCTCGTACCGGCTGTTGAGGTCCTCGTCGCTGATCTCCATGGCCCCGCCGAGGCACTCGGTGACGTCCTCGCCGGTGAGCTCGACGTGGATGCCGCCGGGCCAGGTGCCCAGGCCGCGGTGCACGTCGAAGAAGCCGAGGACCTCGTCGACGACCCGGTCGAAGTGCCGGGTCTTGTAGCCGGTCGAGGACTCGTGGGTGTTGCCGTGCATCGGGTCGCACTGCCACACGACCTGGTGGCCGCTGGCGGTGACCTTCTCGACGATCGGCGGGAGGGCGTCACGGATCCTGCCGTTGCCCATGCGGCTGATCAGGGTCAGCCGGCCGGGGACGCCGTCGGGGTCGAGCCGCTCGACGAGCTCGGTGGCCTGCTCCGGCGTCGTGGTCGGGCCGATCTTGACCCCGATCGGGTTGGCGATCCGCGACATGAACTCCACGTGCGCGCCGTCGAGCTGGCGGGTGCGCTCCCCGATCCAGACGAAGTGCGCCGAGGAGGCGTAGGCCCGGCCCTCGTGCACCCGGACCAGCGCCCGCTCGTAGTCGAGGATCAGCCCCTCGTGGCTGTTGTAGAGCTCCACGCCGCGCAGGGCGGTGTCGTCGACCCCGCAGGCCTTCATGAACGCCAGCGCCCGGTCGATCTCGCGGGCGATCACCTCGTAGCGGACGCCGGCCGGCGAGCTCGCGACGAAGTCCTTGTTCCAGTCGTGCACCGCGTGCAGGTCGGCCAGCCCGCCGCGGGCGTAGGCGCGGATCATGTTCATCGCCGCGGCCGCGTTGGCGTAGGCGCGCACCAGCCGGTTCGGGTCGGGGATGCGCTTCTCGAGCACCGGCTCGAGGGAGTTGACCATGTCGCCGCGGTAGGAGGGCAGGCCCAGGGCGTCGGTGTCCGACGAGCGCGGCTTGGCGTACTGCCCGGCGACCCGCCCGACCTTCACCACCGGCACGCTCGCGCCGTAGGTGAGCACGACGGCCATCTGCAGCAGCGTGCGGGTGGTGCTCTGCAGGTGGGCGTCGGTGTTGAGGTCGAAGGTCTCCGCGCAGTCACCGCCCTGCAGCAGGAACGCCCGGCCCTGGGCGACCTCGGCCAGCCGGCCGCGCAGCTCGTCGACCTCGCCGGGCGCCACGATCGGCGGCACGGTCGCCAGCGTGGTGAGCACGGCGTCCAGGGCGTCGCGGTCGGGCCAGGTCGGCTGCTGGGCGGCGGGGAGCTCCCGCCACCGGTCGAGGCCGGGGACCAGCTGCGCAGACTCGAGCAGGTTCACGTCCCGAGGGTACGGCCGCGCCGCCGCCGGGCCGAGGACCCGTCCCCCGCGACGGACGTCACCCGAAGAAGACCTCCGCCTCGGCGTAGCGCTCGAGCGGGACCAGCTTGAGCTTCGCGGTGGCCTCGGCGATCGGCACCGGGACGACGTCGGTGCCGCGCAGCGCCACCATCACCCCCGACAGCCCGGCGTCGACCGCGTCGACGGCGGCCAGCCCGAAGCGGGTGGCCAGCACCCGGTCGAAGGCCGAGGGCGTGCCGCCGCGCTGGATGTGCCCGAGCACCACCGCACGGGACTCCCGGCCGGTCCGCTCCTCGAGGACGGCGGCGAGCGCCGCGCCGATCCCGCCCAGGCGGACGTGCCCGAAGGCGTCGGTCTGCCCGGTGGAGGTGACCAGCTCGCCGTCGGCGGGCCGCGCGCCCTCGGAGACGACGACGATCGGCGAGTAGCCGGACTCGAAGCGGTGCAGGCAGTGCGCCACGACCGCGTCGACGTCGAAGGGCCGCTCCGGGACCAGCACCACCGTGGCGCCCCCGGCCATCCCCGCGTGCAGCGCGATCCACCCGGCGTGCCGGCCCATCACCTCGACCACCAGCGTGCGGTGGTGGCTGTCGCCGGTGGTGTGCAGCCGGTCGATGGCCTCCATCGCGACGCCGACGGCGGTGTCGAAGCCGAACGTGTAGTCAGTGCCGTCGAGGTCGTTGTCGATGGTCTTCGGCACGCCGACCACCCGCAGCCCCGACCCCGACAGCTTCGCCGCCACGCCGAGGGTGTCCTCGCCGCCCACCGGCACCAGCGCGTCGATGCCGTGCCGCTCCAGGGTGGCCAGCACCCGCTCGGGCCCGCCCTCGACGGCGTAGGGGTTGGTGCGCGAGGTGCCGAGCACCGTGCCGCCCCGGGGCAGCAGCCCGCGGACGGCGGCGAGGTCGAGGCGCACGGCGTCGTCCTCGAGCACGCCGCGCCACCCGTCGCGGAAGCCCACCACCTCGCACCCGGCGGCGGTGGCCTTGCGCACCACCGCGCGGATGACCGCGTTGAGGCCGGGGCAGTCCCCGCCGCCGGTCAGGATCCCGATGCGCATCACGCCTCCCCGTGCGACGAACCGCAGGTCAGCGCCGATCCTGCCGCACATCCGGCCCGCCGAGGAGACCACGATCGAGGCAGTATCGGACCGTGGACCCCGCGGACCTGCTCGCCGCCATGCCCTTCGCCGTCACCACCGGGATCGAGCTCGACTCGGCCGCTCCCGGCGAGGTCGTCGGCCGGCTGGCCTGGGCGCCGGAGCGCTGCACCGCCGGCGGCGTCCTGCACGGCGGCGCGCTGATGACGCTGGCCGACTCGGTCGGCGCGGTGTGCGCCTTCCTCAACCTGCCGCCGGGCGCGTCGACGTCGACCCTCGCGTCGGCCACCTCGCTGCTGCGCGCCGTCCGCGGCGGCACCGCGCACGCCACCGCCCGGCCGCTGCACGTCGGCCGCTCGACCGTCGTGGTCCTCACCGAGGTCACCGACGACGACGGCCGCCCGGTCGCCTCGGTCACCCAGACCCAGGCCGTGCTCGGCCCCTGACGCCGACCGCCGGTCAGCGGACCCGGGCGGCCTCCATCGCCCGCCACCGGGCGAGGTTGTGGCGGGCGTCGACCAGCGCGTCGTGGGCCCCCGACGGCGCGGGCGGGAGCTCGGGCCGGCCGACGTCGTCCCAGCGCTGCCGCAGCTCCCGGGTGAAGCGGGGCACCACCCGCGGCAGCGCCGTCATCGGGCCCCACAGCTGGGCCAGCGCCACGTGGTCGTAGGCGGCGAACCACGCCCAGAGCTCCACCTCCTCGCCGGGACCGGTGAGGAAGGCGAGCAGGTCGTCGCGGATCCGCTGCCGGCTGCGCCAGGCGCGGTCGGCCGGGGGCGGCAGCTGGTCGAGCACGTTGCGGCGCACCCACGGGATCGCCCGGCGCTCGTCGAACTCGGTGCTCACCGCGTAGAACTCGCGACCGGTCTCGTCGACGACGCCGATGGAGACGAGGTCGATCGTCGTGCCGTCCTCGATGAACTCGGTGTCGTAGAAGAACCGCCGCACACCGCCCACCGTAGGGGCGGTCGGGTCCGTGCACTTCCGCGGAAGCGCACCGGACGGCTAACCGGCCAGGGAGTCCGGCGCGCGCTGCCCGGCCTCGTCGGCCGGCGGCTCGAGCCGGCTGACGACGTCGGAGGCGCTGGCGCCGGTGGCGTCCATCCGCGTCTTCACGGCGGCGCCGTAGACGTCGACGTACTCCTGCCCCGACAGCGTCATGATCTCGTACATGATCTCGTCGGTGATGGACCGCTCGACGTAGCGGTCGCCGGCCAGGCCCTCGTAGCGGGAGAAGTCCAGCGGCTCGCCGAAGCGCACGCCCACCCGGACCAGCTTCGAGCCGAACGGCATCCGCCGCGGCCGGTAGGTCATGGCCACCGGGACGACCGGGGCGCCGGTCTCCAGCGCCATCCGGGCCACCCCGGTCTTGCCGCGGTAGAGCCGGCCGTCGGGCGAGCGGGTGCCCTCCGGGTAGATGCCCAGCAGCCGGCCCTGCTCGAGCATCCGGATGCCGGTGCGGATGGCCCCCTCGGCCGCGGTGGCGCTGGACCGGTCGATGGGGACCTGCCCGGCGCCGGAGAAGAACGCCCGCCGCAGGCGGCCCTTGACCCCCCGGCCGGTGAAGTACTCCGCCTTGGCCAGGAAGGTGACCCGGCGGCGCAGGGACAGCGGCATGAAGATCCAGTCGGAGGCCGCGAGGTGGTTGCTGGCCAGGATGGCCGCGCCCCCGGCCGGCACGTGCTCACGGCCCTCGACGCGGGGCCGGAACACCAGCTTCGCGATGGGGCCGATCGCCACGAACTTGAGGAACCAGTAGAACAACACGCCTCCCTGTGGAACTGCCAGACTAGGGAGCCCGGCGCGCGAGCGACAATCGGCCCCTCGGCCGCGCGCGTCGCCCGCCCGCTCCCGTCCCCAGTCGCCGTCCGCCGAGGAGGAACCCGTGGCCGCACCGCCCGTCCCGGCCCCGGCGTCCCCGGTGGGGCCGTCCGCGTGACCGGGCCCCGGCGCGGGCGCGGCCGGCGCGACAACGGCCTGGACGCCACCCTGTGGGCGCCGCTGCGCGACGTCGACCCGCGCGTCGGCGAGCACCTGCTCGACGTCCTGCGCGAAGCCGGCATCGCCGCCTATCTCGAGCCGGCCGCCGACGTCGGGCCCTACACCCGCACGGTGTTCCTGCCCAGCCCGCCGGCCGACCGGCTGTTCGTCGACCGGGCCCGGCTGCACGAGGGCCGGTCGCTGGTCGACCGGCACGCCGACGAGCACGCCCCCGCGGGCGGTCCGGCCGCCGAGCGGCGCGCCGCCCCCCGCGACCTCGACGAGGACGCCGAGTGGGCGCGGATCGTGGCCGCCTACGAGGCCGAGCACGGGCGCACCGTGGTCGAGGACGCCACGCCGGCGCCGGCCGGCCGGGCCGCGGACGGCCGCGGCGACGCCGTCGAGGCCTCGGCCGACGACGTGCTCGACGAGGAGCACTACGAGCCGCCGCCCGCGCCGCCGGTACCGCTGCCCTCACCCTCCACGCTGTACGCGGTGCTCATGGCCGCGGCCGGCGTGGTGCTGGTCGGCGCCCCCGGGGTGCTGGGCCTGACCACCGACACCGGCCTGGTGCTCGGCGTGGCCGCCCTGGTCGGCAGCGCGGCGCTGTTCCTCTCCCGGATGCGCGAGCGCTCGACCGACGACGGCGACGACGGCGCGGTCGTCTAGCGCCCGGTCAGCCGGCCGTCTCCCGGGCGAGGTCGGCGGCACCGACCAGCCCGGACTGCGCGCCGAGCGCGGCGGCGACCACCCGCGGCGCGGGCCGGAACCCGCGGCCGGGCAGCACCCGCTCGAGGCGGTCGCGGGCCGGCCGCAGCACCATCTCCCCCAGCACGCTGACCCCGCCGCCGATGACCACGACGTCCGGGTCGAGGACCGCGGCGAGGTCGGCGATGCCCTGGCCGAGCCACTCGCCGACGTCGGTGACCAGCGCCAGCGCCACCGGGTCGCCGTCGGCCGCGGCCCGGGCGACGTCCTCGCCGGTCAGCCGGGACGCGTCGCCGCCGACCCGGTCGAGCAGCCGCGCGGCCGCCGCCGGGGACCGGGTGGCCACCTCGCGGGCGGTGGTGGCCAGGGCGCTGCCGCTGGCGTACTGCTCCCAGCAGCCGCGGTTGCCGCAGGCGCACAGCCGCCCGTCCGGGACGACGCGCACGTGGCCCCACTCGCCGGCCACCCCGTGCGCCCCGCGCTGCAGCCGGCCCCCGGCCACGATCCCCCCGCCGATGCCGGTGCCGAGGGTGACGCACAGCGCCAGGTCGGCCCCCTGGGCAGCGCCGAACCGGTACTCGGCCCAGGCGGCGGCGTCGGCGTCGTTGCCCACCCACACCGGCCGCTGCAGGCGGGCGGCGAGGTCGCGGCGCAGCGAGGTGTGCCGCCATGCCAGGTGGGGGCTGAACAGGACGACGTCGCCGGTGCGGTCGAACCAGCCGGCCGCCCCGACGCCGACGGCCGCGAGCTCCTCCCCGTGCCGGGCGGCGAGCTCCTCGACCACCGCGGCGATCGCGGCCTCGGTCTCGGCCACCGACGCGCTCGGCGTGGACCGGCGGGCGGTCGCCAGCACGGTGCCGTCCGCGGCGACGACGCCGCCGGCGACCTTGGTGCCGCCGACGTCGACGCCCAGGGCGGGCAGCGCGGCCGTGCCGGTGCCGGGTGTCACTCAGCCGATCTCGATGTGCTGGACCGGCGGCGTCGCCGGCTCCCGCGACGGCGCGGACCGCGGCGGTGCGGCGTCCTCCGGCTGTGTCGCGGGCTCCGGGTCGGGCGCCTCGGCCGCCGCGGCGGCGAACGCCCGCAGCGCGGCGGCGGCGCTGGTCAGCGCGTCGGCCAGGGCCTCGCTCACCTCGGGCCGCCGCGCGACCGCGGCCAGCTGGCACACCGGGCACCACCGGCAGTCCCCGTCCGCGACGTGCCCGGCGCCGAGCGTGTCGGCACCCGCCCGCCCCAGGCCGTCGAGCCCGATCCCGGCCACCAGCCGCCGGGCCTGCTCGACCCAGTCGGTCCCGTCGCTCACCACGTCACCCCTCGTCCCCCGTCGTGTGTCCGCCGGTGTCGCCGCTGTCGCCGTCGCCGTCCCTGCCCGCCTCCCCGCCCGTGTCCGCCGCGACCGACGCCAGCAGGTCGGGCGGCCACTGCCCCGGGTCCGGGGTGAAGCCGACCTCCAGCCGCGCACCGGCCGTCCCGGGCCCGGCGAGGCTGCCCGCGGTCACCACGCACCGGCGCAGCAGGGCGTCCAGGCGCAGCGACCGGCGGGTCCCGGCGGCGCTGACAACCAGGTCGTCCTCCCAGCGGGTCAGCGTCACGTCCGCACGCTCGGCGAAGGGCAGCGGCAGCGCCAGCCGCCAGCCGCCGTCGACCCGCTCGGGGGCGGGCGGCGCGGCCGCCGGCCCGCCCGCGGGGTCGGGGAGGTCCGGAAGCAGCGCGGCCAGCGCGTCGGCGCCGGCGGGTGCCTGCGCGGACTCGGCGACCACCTCCAGCGGTGCGACCCCGCCCAGGTCGCGCAGCGCCGCCTGCTGCTCGGCCGCCCGGGCGGCCCACCAGCCGCCGGCGCCCGCCGGCGGGTCCGGCAGCACGCGGGCGAGCACGCCCACCGGGCGCTGCCCGTGCACGGCCAGCGCGGTCGCGGCCCGGCGCAGCGCGGCGGCGGCGCCCGGCCGCGGCGCCGCGACCAGCCGCACGGCGGTCGCGGCGGGATCGGCCAGGGGGAGGCGGTCGAGCAGGTCCTCGAGCACGGGGACGGCGGCGAGGGCGACGTCCGCGGCACCCCGCCGCAGCGTGCCGGCGCGGACGGCGGCGGTCCGCACGGCGCCGAGCATCCGCAGCCGGGGAGGCAGCGCCTGCTCCAGCCACCAGCGCAGCGCGCCCGGGAGCGCGACCAGCGCGGTCGCCGACTCCAGCGGGCCGGCGTCGAGGACCACCAGGTCGGTGTCCTCCCCGGCGCGGCCGAGGGCGGCGAGCAGGGCGACCTCCCCGGCGCCGGGCAGCGGCCCCACCGAGGTGGCCGGCGGCAGGCCGAGCTCGGGGACGACGTCCGCGAGCTGCCCGCCCCAGTCGGCCCACAGCCGCTCGAGCCCGGCCCGCGGGTCGGCCCGCACCACCTCGACGCCGTCCTGGCCGGCGACCCCGGCCGGCGGCTCCTGGCCGGTCACCAGCCGCACGCGCCGCCCGGCCCGCGCGGCGCGGACCGCGGCGGCCGCCGCGAGCGTGGTGGTGCCGGTGCCGCCGGGGCCGGTGAAGAGCAGGATGCGCACGACGGGCTCAGCCCTCGACGCGCTTCTTGAGCTCCTTGAGCGCGGTGTCGAGGATGACCTTCTCCGCACGTCGCTTGAGCATCCCGATCATGGGCACCGCCATGTCGACGGTGAGCCGGTAGGTGACCTCGGTGCCGCCGTCGGTCCGGGTCAGCGTGTAGGAGCCGTCCTGGCGCTTCATGATCTTGCTCTGGACGAGGCTCCAGGAGACCTGCCGGTCGGCGTCCCAGGTGTAGTCCAGGACGTACTCGTCGGTGAGGACGGTGGCGTCGATGACGAAGCGCACGCGGCGGGCGCGGCCGTCGGGCCCGGTCTCGAGCACCTCGACGGTGCGGGCCGCCTTCACCCACTGCGGATAGGCCTCGAAGTCGGCGATCACCGCCATGACGTCGGCCGCGGGCGCCGCGACGACGATCGACTGGGTGGACTGCTCGGCCATGGGCTGAGGCTAGCCGTTGCGGTTCCACCCGCCGGGTGGACCGCCCGGGCACGGCTACTCCCGGGTAGGTCCAGCCGGTAGATTCGGCGGGACGTGTCCCGCCGCGGGACCGCGGGCACCGGCGCCCCCGGCCGAGCGGGGAGGAAGGACCGAGCGTGCGCGAGTACAGCGTCCCGGCGACGACCGAGGTGAGCCCCGACGCGGCCCTCACCGACATGCTGACGGAGAACGTCGAGAAGCACGGCGACGACGTCGGCCTGCGAGTACAGCGGAACGGCCGGTGGGAGGACGTCACCTGGCGCGAGTTCGGCGAGCAGGTCGCCGGCGTCGCCAAGGGCCTCGTCGCCGCGGGCGTGCAGCCCGGCGACCGGGTGGCCCTGCAGGCCAAGACCCGCTACGAGTGGCCGCTGCTCGACTTCGCCATCTGGACCGCGGGGGCGGTGACCGTCCCGGTCTACGAGACCTCCAGCCCCGATCAGGTGGCCTGGATCCTGGCCGACTCCGGCGCGGTCGCGGCGATCGTCGAGCGGGCCGAGCACGCCGCCGCCGTCGACTCGGTCCGCGAGCAGGCCCCCGACCTCGGCCCGCTCTACGTCATCGAGGACGACGCCGTCGCCACCCTCACCGCGGCGGGCGCCGGCGTCCCCGACAGCGAGCTCGCCGCCCGCCGCGCGACGGTGAACGCCGACAGCCTGGCCACCCTCATCTACACCTCGGGCACCACCGGCCGGCCCAAGGGCTGCGAGCTCACCCACGGCAACTTCCTGTTCGAGATCGACAACGGGATCACCCTGCTCCAGCGGTTCCTGGGCAAGGACGGCTCGGTGCTGCTGTTCATCCCGCTCGCGCACGTGCTCGCCCGCGTCCTGCAGGTCGGCGCGGTCAAGACCCGCACGGTCACCGGTCACACGCCCGACGTGAAGAACCTGCTCGAGGACCTCGGCGCCTTCCGGCCCTCGTTCGTCCTCGCCGTCCCGCGGGTGTTCGAGAAGGTCTACAACTCCGCGAAGGCCAAGGCGGAGGCCGACGGCAAGGGCAGGATCTTCGACCGCGCGGCGAAGGTCGCGATCGACTGGTCGCGCGCCCAGGAGACCGGCGGCGCCGGCCTCGGGCTGCGGATCCAGCACGCGCTGTTCGACCGGCTGGTCTACGGCAAGCTGCGCGCCGCCCTCGGCGGCCGGTGCCAGGGCGCCATCTCCGGCGGCGCGCCGCTCGGTGAGCGCCTGGGCCACTTCTTCCGCGGCATCGGCGTCACCGTCTACGAGGGCTACGGCCTGACCGAGACCACCGCGGCCGCGTCGGTCAACCACGACGACGCGCTGCGCATCGGCACCGTGGGCCGCCCGCTGCCGGGCGTGTCCTTCCGCATCGCCGACGACGGCGAGATCCTCATCCGCGGCGGCGTGGTCATGCGCGGCTACTGGCGCAACGAGCAGGCCACCGCCGAGGCGATCGACGCCGAGGGCTGGTTCCACACCGGCGACATCGGCGAGATCGACGCCGACGGGTTCCTCCGCATCACCGGGCGCAAGAAGGAGATCCTGGTGACCGCCGGCGGCAAGAACGTCGCCCCGGCCGTCCTCGAGGACCGGCTGCGCGCGCACCGGCTGGTCAGCCAGTGCATCGTCGTCGGCGACCAGCGACCCTTCATCGCCGCGCTGGTCACCCTCGACGCGGAGGCCCTGCCGCTGTGGCTGGAGTCCAAGGGCAAGCCGGCCGACACCCCGATCGACCGACTGGTCGACGACCCCGACATCAGGGCCGAGCTCGACGCCGCGGTCGCGGACGCCAACAAGGCCGTGTCCCAGGCCGAGGCGATCAAGAAGTACCGCGTGCTCGCCACCGACTTCACCGAGGACAACGGGATGCTCACCCCGAGCCTGAAGCTCAAGCGCTCGGTGGTCATCAAGGAGTTCGACGCCGACGTCGAGGCGCTCTACGCGCGCTGACAAGGGACCCCCTCGCCCCCCACCACTCGCAAGCTCGCGGCGGGCCCCTGCAAGGGGGCCGCCGCGGGCCTCAGGGTTCCAGCAGGCGAGTGAAGTCGGCAGCGATCGTCGCCCAGGACCAGCGCTGCTCCACCCACGCCCGCCCCGCCGTGCCCATCGCCCGGGCCCGGACGGGGTCGTCGAGGAGGCGGGAGACGGCGGCGGCCACCGCCTCCGGCGAGCGCGGGTCGCCGACGACGGTGCCGGTCTCGCCCTCGCGCACCGTCTCGGGTGCCCCGCCGGAGGTGCCCGCGACCACCGGCAGCCCGCACGCGGCGGCCTCCAGGTAGACCATGCCCAGCCCCTCCACGTCGAGGCCGCCGCGGCGGGTGCGGCAGGGCATGGCGAACACGTCGCCGGCGGCGTAGTGCTCCGGCAGCTGCGCGGGCGGCACCGGGCCGGTGGACACCACCGACGCCCCCAGCCCGCGTGCGGCGACCGCCCGCCGCAGCCGGGCCTCGTCGGGTCCCCCGCCGACCAGCAGCAGCCGGGCGCCGGGATGGCGCTCCAGCACCCGCGGCCACGCCGCCACCAGCACGTCCTGGCCCTTGCGGCGGACCAGCCGGGACACGCACACGACCACCGGGGACTCCCCCAGCCCGTGCCGGCGGCGCACCGCGGTCCCGTCGGCGGCCGGGGTGAACCGGTCGACGTCGACGCCGGGCGAGAGCTGCGCGAGCCGCGTGCGCCCGTCCAGCACCGGCTCGAGGCGGCTGCGGGTGTAGCCGCTGATGCAGGTCAGCACGTCCAGCCCGGCGGCGATCCGCTGCATCACCTGCCGGGCGCCGGGCAGCGCCACCCAGCCCGTCTCGTGCCCGTGCGTGGCTCCCACCAGGTGCCGCACGCCGGCCGCCCGCAGGCCGGGCGCGAGCAGGCCCAGCGGTGCCGCCGCGCCGAAGAAGGCGGTGTCGCAGCCGTGCTCGGCGGCCAGGCCGGCAGCGGCGCGCGCGGTGGCGGGGGTCGGCAGCAGCATCGCGGTCGGCCGGCGGACCACGGGGTAGGGCAGCTGCGCGTCGTACGCCTCCCAGCCCGGGGACCGGGACGCCAGCACGACCAGCGAGTCGGGCGGGCGGCGCTCGAGCAGGGCTGCCACGAAGGTCTGGATGCCGCCCTGCCGCGGCGGGAAGTCGTTGGTGACGACGAGCGTGCGGCTCACCGGTCGCCCAGCCGCAGCCAGTCCTGGGCCATCGCCACCCGCTCGGCCGGGGTCGGGTGCGAGCCGAAGAACCACTGCCACGGCACCGGCGGGCTCGGGTCGGAGACGTTGTTCTCCGACAGCCGCCGCTGCACCGCGGCGAACGCCTGCGCGTCGCCGGTGAGGTCGAGGGCGTACAGGTCCGCGCGCGCCTCCACCTGGCGCGACACCAGGTTCTGCACCGGCGTGGCGACCAGCGAGCCCACGGCCGTCAGCAGCAGCACCAGCGGGACCACGCGCGGGTCACCCGCGGAGTCCGCGCCCGCGCGGCGCAGCAGCGCCGGCCGGGACAGCAGCCACCCCAGCAGTGCCACCGCCGCGGCCGCGCCGAGGGCGCCCAGCAGCGTGCCGGTCAGGACGTCGTCGGCGGCGACGTGCCCGAGCTCGTGGGCGACGATCGACTCGATCTCGTCGTCGGGGACGTCGGCGAGCAGGGTGTCGTAGACGACGACGCGGCGGGTGGACCCGAACCCGGACACGTAGGCGTTCAGCCGCGTCGTCCGGCGCGAGGCGTCGGCGACCAGGACGTCCTCGACCGGGTTGCCGCTCTCCTCGGCGAGCTGGAGCAGGTCGGTGCGCAGCTGTCCGGCCGGCAGCGGCTCGAAGCGGTTGAACGCCGGCTCGATGACCACCGGGTAGAGGAACGAGCCGGCCACCACCAGGCCCGCCGCGCCGACCGCGGCCCACGCCCACCAGGTGCGCGGCGCCCGGCGGGCCAGCCACACCAGGGCGAGCAGGGTGAGCGCGGTCAGGCCGGCGTCGATGGCGGTGGAGACCGCCACGTCGCGCAGCCACAGCCCCCAGGACCGGGTCGACAGGCCGTAGCGGTGCCGCACGACCTCGCCGTAGGCCGACAGCGGCAGCGTGACCAGCCGGCCGGCGACCACCAGCGCGACCGTGCCGAGGAGCACCGTGAGCGGCCAGCGCCCACCCACGGGACGGCCGGCGGCGGTGACCAGCCGGCTGCCCAGGCGGGTGAGGCCGAGCAGTGCCGAGACGGCGAGGCCGA
Source organism: Geodermatophilus sp. SYSU D00710 (assembly GCF_054050195.1). Taxonomy (NCBI): domain Bacteria; kingdom Bacillati; phylum Actinomycetota; class Actinomycetes; order Geodermatophilales; family Geodermatophilaceae; genus Geodermatophilus; species Geodermatophilus sp. SYSU D00710. Next base: position 17,623 of record NZ_JBJGYX010000059.1, on the reverse strand, counting down.
GCAGCAGGCCCGCCAGCGAGGCGGGGCGGACCGCGGCGGCGAAGGCCTCGGCCCGGCGCACCACCTCGGCGGGCAGCCCGGCGTCGGCGCTCAGCGGCGTCGCGCCGCCGGGCGGGGTGGGCAGCACCGTCCAGGGCGTCCGGGCGGCGACGACGACCACGAACGCCGCACCGAGCACGAGCGCGACCAGCAGGGCGGCGCGGGAGGCGGTCCGGTTCACCCGCCCGCCCAGCTCACGCGGCCGATCCTAGGCGGACCGGCCCGCCCGGCCGCCGCGGTCCCCGGACCCGGCACCGGGCACGACGAGGGCCGGTGACCCGTGCGGGTCACCGGCCCTGGCGACGTGCTGGAACGGCCACCCCCCAGGGGCCCGCCGCGAGCGTCCGAGCGGCGGGGGCGGAGGGGTCCTTCCGTCAGGCGATGCGGCGCATGGCGGTGATGCCGCTCATCGAGTCGACGGACACCACCTTGACCGGCACGCCGGAGGTCGAGGCGTGCACCATCTGGCCGTTGCCGATGTACATGGAGACGTGGCTGACCGGGCTGTAGTAGAAGATCAGGTCGCCCGGCTGCAGCTCCGACCGCGAGACGGCGGTGCCCATCTGCGACTGCATCCGGCTGGAGTGCGGCAGGCTGATCCCGGCCGCCGCGTAGGCGTACTGGGTCAGGCCCGAGCAGTCGAAGGCGTTCGGCCCGCCGGCGCCCCACACGTAGGGGTCGCCCACCTGCGCCAGCGCCGTCTGCACCGCCACCTGCGCGGCGCCGCTGCCCCCACCCGCGGGGGCCGCCGGAGCCGGGGCGGCCGCCGCCGGAGCCGCCGCGGCCGGAGCCGCCGCCGCGGGAGCCGCAGCCGCCGGGGCGGCCGCCGCGGGAGCCGCAGCCGCCGGGGCGGCCGCCGCGGGAGCAGCCGCTGCGGCCGCCGCCTCGGCCGCGGCGTCGGCGGCGGCCTCGGCCTCGGCGGCGAGCGCCTGCTGCCGCGCGGCCTCGGTCAGCGCCTCGAACTGGGCCTCGTAGTCGGCGATGTCGGCCTCGAGCCGCTCCTCCTGGGCGTCGAGCTCCTCGAGCGTGGCCTCCGCGTCGGCCCGGGCGGCGTCGGCCTCGCGCTGCGCCTCCTCCGCCGCGGTGGCGGCCTCGCCGACCTGCGCGAGCACGTCGGTGGTGTGGCCGGAGATGTGGTCGAGGGTGGCCAGCGAGCTGACGAACTCGTCGGCCGAGTCGCTGGTCATCAGCAGGTCCAGCTGGGCGAAGGTGTCGTTGCTGCTGGTCCAGGCGCTGCGGGCGACCTGACGGATCTGCCCGTCGAGGTCCTGCAGCCGGGAGCGGGCGTCGCCGAGGGCCCGCTCGGCGGCCTCGGCGGCGGCCTGCTGGCGGGAGAGGACCTCGCGGGCCTCGTTGACCTGCTCGCTGACCGCCTCGAGCCGGCGGCCGGCGTCGGCGGCGAGCTCGGCGGCCTGCTCGGGGGTGGTGGCCCGCTCGGGGTCGGCGACCGCGGTGCCGGGCACGAGGGCCACGGTCAGGGCGGCGGCGGTGCCGACCAGCGCGACCCGGCCGAGGAGCCGGCGCGGTGAGCGGCGGTGCGGGCCGGCGACGCGGGCGGTCGCGGGTGCGGAGGAGGTGGACTGTGCGCAGGCATGCCCCGGGCAGGGGCGGGGGGTCGCCACGGGCGGCGGCTCTCCGTTCTTCCTCAGCAACCGCCTACCGAGTTAGCTGACGGGTTCGGGCTGGGAAGACGTGCCCTATCAGGCGTGCGCCGGCGGGCCGGTGCACGCGAGAACTCACCCCAGTGCTGCGGTGGGTCCCCGGCTCACCTCGCGCGCACCCGCAGGCGGCGTCCGGTGACTCGGCGGTGACCGGCCGAGGTCACCTCGCGTCAGGTGACGACCACCCGGCCGGACGCGGTCACAGTACGGACGTGATGAGGTTGTGACAAACGGGACCCCTGCTGACTGTGAGAACACGCACAGTGAGCAGTAGCGCCACTCCGGTGTGTACCCGTTCGGTCGTCGACCTGCGCCTCAGCCGGTGCGGCGCCGTCCGCCGGGACGCTCCCCGCCCGCCGGGCGGTGACGCAGCGGAGGCACCAGGCCGACCTCCGCCAGCGCCCGCACGGCGCGCCGCTCGACGTCGTCGAACTCCACCACCACGCCCGGCGGCGGGGGGACCGCGTCCCCGGCGGCCGGCCCGGTCGCCCGCGCGGCCGGGACCGGCGGCACCGGCAGCAGCACGGGCCCGGTGCCCCTCTCCGCCGGCGGCGCACCCAGCAGGACGGTGACGACGCAGTCGGCGCAGCCGGTGCCGCGCACGGTGCAGGTGTCGCAGTCGATGAGCATGGCCGTGTCCCCCCTCCGGTGCCCCGGGCCGCCCGGGTGCCGGGCCGCGGTCGGGACGGGTCTCCCTGTCGGTTGCTCCGCACGCTAGGGACGGCCACCGACAGTCCCGGCTCAGCTGCCCGCGAACTCCCAGTGCCAGGGCTCCTCGCGGCCGTTGCCCGGGTCCGCCCAGGTGGGGTGCAGCCAGCCGAAGCGGCCGGCGTTGGCCACCATCCAGGCGTACTGCGGGGTGCCGAAGGTCTCGATGCCGCCGCACAGGTCGACCGCCAGCCCCCAGCCGTGGTTGCTCGTCCCCGGGACCGCGGCCAGGGACGGTTTCTCGCCGTAGAGCCGGACCTGGCCGGCGTAGGTGCGGTAGGAGTCGGTGATGCAGACCGGCCGGCCGAACTCCGCCTCGAACGCCGCGCTCATCGCCCGGTAGGCCGCGGCGGCGTCGCAGCGCAGCGCGTGCCCGCCCACGCCGAGGGGGCACAGCGCGCTGGGCGGGATGAGGCCGTTGGGGTACCCGCCCCAGGCGCGGGTCCCGTCGAAGCTGGGCGGGTACACGGTGTTGCCGCACTCCACCCGCAGCGCACCGCCCGAGGACCCCGGCGCGGCCACCTCGGGGCGGGTGCCCAGGGCCGGCCGGCCCACGTGCAGCACCTGGTCGGCGGGCAGCCGGCGGACGACGACCGCGCCGGCCCGCCCGTCGGCGGCCAGCATCGTCTCCCGGTCCAGCGCGATGCCGACGTGGCCGAGCCCCGACTCGGGCGTCCCGAGGAACACCAGGTCGCCGGGCAGCACGTCGGCCGGGTCGACCGGCACCGTGACGGCGTACAGCCCGGCCTGGTCGGCGGGCAGGTCGACGCCCGCGGCGCCGTAGACCGTGGAGACCAGCGAACCGCAGTCCCAGGAGTCCGGGCCGGCCGTCCCCGGCGCGTAGGGCTGCCCCAGCGTGTCCATCGCCTCGCTGACGGCGGCCACCGTCTCGGCGGGCAGCACCAGCAGCGACGTCGGCTCGCGCGGGAACTGGGCGGCGCCCCGCTGGGCGCCCCCCACGGCGTCCCCGACCGGGACCAGCCCGGCCGGCAGGCCGGCCGCGGGGTCGGCCAGGGCCGAGGCCGGCGGGGACACGACACCGGCCGCCGCGAGCTGGTCGAGGTGGGCGCGCCAGTTGGCCGCCGTCTGCCGGTTGACGTCGAGCTGCTCCTGCTGGAGGTCGGCCAGCTGCCGGTCGACGTCGCTCAGCGCGGCGTCGAGCTCGTCGGTGACCGCCGCCGCGGCGGCCTCCAGGTCGGCGACCTGGGCCGCCAGCAGGTCGGCCCGCTGCTGCGCCTCGGCCAGCGCCGCGTCCGCGGCGGCCTGCTCGGCCAGCGCGGCCCGGCGCTGCTCCTCGGCCGCGGTCACGACCGCGCCGGTGTGGTCGTCGACGGCGTCCAGGTAGCCGATCGCGGCGGCGGCGTCCCCGGGGTCCCCGCCGGAGAGCAGGACGCTCAGCGGGGACAGCGTGCCGCCGTCCCGGTAGGCCGCCGAGGCGTAGCGCGCGACGACGTCCTGCAGGCGCGCGAGCTCCGCCTCCGCCTCGGCCAGCCCGGCGGAGGCGGCGTCGACGTCGGCCTGCGCGGCGGCCAGCGCCTGCTGCGCGGCCGCGACCTCGGCCTGACGCTGCTGCAGGTCGGCCTGGACCTCGGCGGCCCGCTCCTGCAGCCGGTCGAGGGCCTCGCTGTCGAGGACCCCGCTGGTGCCGCCGGGCTGGTCGCTGGGCGCGGCGGCGGCGGGTCCGGCCGGCACCAGCGCCACCAGCACCGCCGCGGCCGTGACCAGGAACGCCGCGCGACGCCGCGGGCGCGACGCGGGGTCCAGGCGCACCGGACCACCCCCCGTGACCACCGGACCGTGCGGTCCGCCGGGGGATCGTCGTCCGCGCCGCCGTCGTCCCGCAAGCGCTCCGCGCGCCGCTCCTCCGTCCGGGTCCCCGCGCCTGGCGCGTCGCGGCGGCGCGTCGTCGACGACGGGCGCCGGCGGACCCGCCTCCCCGGGACTGTCCGACCCCCGGCCTACCGTCCCGCCGTGCTCTTCCCCGCCGACGGCGCCGGGTCCCGGTCGCCGCGACACGCACACGCACCCGCCCACGGCGACCGCCCGCTCCCCCTCGTGCGGCCGGCCCCCCACGAGCCGGTCCCCGCCGTCCAGACGACCATCGACGAGCTCGGGACCCCGCTGGCCGGCGTCACGTTCGTCGTCGTCGACCTGGAGACCACCGGCGGGTCGCCGAAGGACAGCGCGATCACCGAGATCGGCGCGGTCAAGGTGCGCGGCGGCGAGGTGCTCGGGGAGTTCCAGACGCTGGTCGACCCCGGCTGCGAGGTGCCGCCCTACATCAGCGTCCTCACCGGCATCACGACGGCGATGGTGGCCACCGCCCCGCGCATCGAGGCGGTGCTGCCGGCCTTCCTCGAGTTCGCCCGCGGCGCCGTGCTGGTGGCGCACAACGCCCCCTTCGACCTGGGCTTCCTCAAGGCCGCCTGCCAGCAGACCGGCACGGCGTGGCCCGCGGCCGTCTCGGTCGACACCGCCGTCCTCGCCCGCCGGCTGCTCTCCCGCGACGAGGTGCCCAACTGCAAGCTGGCCACCCTCGCGCCGTACTTCTCCGCCGCGACCACCCCGTGCCACCGCGCGCTCGACGACGCCCGGGCCACCGTCGACGTGCTGCACGGGCTGTTCGAGCGGCTCGGCCCGCTCGGCGTCACGTCGCTGGAGGAGCTCACCGGCCTGACCCGCCAGGTCGACCCGGAACGGCGCCGCAAGCGCCACCTCGCCGACTCGGTCCCCTCCGGCCCCGGCGTCTACGTCTTCCGCGGCCCGCGCGACGAGCCGCTCTACGTCGGCACCAGCAACGACCTGCGCACCCGGGTGCGCAGCTACTTCACCTCCGGCGAGCAGCGCAGCCGGATGACCGAGATGGTCGCGCTGGCCCAGCGGGTCGACGCCGTGCCGTGCGCGCACGACCTCGAGGCCGCCGTCCGCGAGCTGCGGCTGATCGCCGAGCACAAACCGCGCTACAACCGGCGCTCGCGCTTCCCCGAGCGGGCGCTGTGGCTGCGGCTGACCGAGGAGCCCTTCCCGCGGCTGTCGGCGGTCCGCCGGGTGCGCCCCGGGGCCGGCGTCTTCCTCGGGCCCTTCGCCGACCGCCGGGCCGCGGACATGGCGATGGCGGCCATCCACGAGTCGCTGCCGCTGCGGCAGTGCACCGCCCGCCTCTCCCCCCGCGTGCACACCACGGCCTGCGCGCTGTCCGGCATGGGCCGCTGCGGCGCCCCGTGCACCGGCGCCCAGTCGGTCGAGGAGTACGCGCTCGTCGCCGACGTGCTGCGCGGCGCGGTGGCCGGCGACCCGCGCGCCCTGGTGGAGCCGCTGCTCGACCGCGTCGACCGGCTCGCCGCCGAGGAGCGCTACGAGGACGCCGCCGTGCTGCGCGACCGGATCGCGGTCCTGGTGCGCGCCGTCCGCCGGCGCCAACGGCTGGAGACGCTGGCCGCCGTCGCGGAGTTCGTGCTCGCCCGGCCCGACGGCGACGGCGGCTGGTACCTGACGGTGGTGCGCCGCGGCCGGCTGGTGTCGGCCGGCTGCGCCCCGCGCGGGACCTCGGTGCGCGACGCGCTGGCCGGCCTGCGGGCCACCGCGGAGACGGTGCCGGGCGCCCATGGTGAGCTCGCGGCCTCGGTCGACGAGACGGAGCTGGTGCTGCGCTGGATGGAGAAGCCGGGCACCCGGCTGGTCGAGGTCGACGGCACCCTGGCCTGCGCGGCGCCGGGCACCGGGGGCTTCAGCGGCTTCCTCGCACGGGTGGAGGCCGGCCGGGCGGTGCGCGACCCGTTCGCCGACGGCCGGCAGCTGGGCACCCGGGCCCGCCCCGAGCGCGTCGTCGCAGTCGCGTCGGCCCCCGGCGGCCCGGGATGACGTGCCGGAACGGCCCTCCTGCAGGGACCCGCGCCGAGCGGAGCGAGGCGTGGGGGGCAGGAGGGTCCTTCAACTAGCATCCCCGGCGTGATCACCGCCATCGTGATGGTCGACGCCGCCACCGACGCGATCCCCGAGGTCGCGGCCGCGATCGCCGACCTCGACGGCGTCAGCGAGGTGTACTCGACCGCCGGGGAGGTCGACCTCGTCGCGATCGTGCGGGTCCGCGAGTTCGACCAGGTCGCCGAGGTCATCGCCGGGCGCATCAACAAGGTGCCGGGGGTCCTCGAGACCGAGACCCACATCGCGTTCCGCGCCTACTCGCGGCACGACCTGGAGGCGGCGTTCTCCGTGGGCCTCGAGGGCGGCGCCTGAGGAAGGAGCACCCTCCTCCCCACGCCTCGCTCCGCTCGGCACGGGCCCCGGGAGGGCGGCCGTTGCAGCACCTCGCGACGGGAGCTCACCCCCCGGCAGCCTCGCGGCTGACCGCGATCCAGCGCTCGAGCAGCGCGGCGGCGCGACCGTCGTCGACCGCGGCCGCGGCCCGCTCCACACCACCCGCGAGCGCGGCGGTCAGCTCGCCGCCGCGCTCGTCGAAGGCGGTCAGTGCCGCGGCGGCGTTGAGCAGGACGGCGTCGCGCACCGGGCCCGTCTCACCGTCGAGCACCCGCCGGAAGACCTCGGCGTTGTGTCCCGGGTCCCCGCCGCGCAGCGCGTCGGGACCGGCGGGGGCGATGCCCAGCTCGGCCGGGTCGACCGCACCGGCGGTCACCGCGCCGTCGCGCGCCACCCACACCCGCGACGTCGTCGCGGTGGTCAGCTCGTCGAGGCCGTCGTCGCCGCGGAAGACCAGCGCCCGGCCGCCGCGGCCGGCCACCACCGCGGCCAGCACCGGCGCCATCCGGACGTCGGCGCAGCCGATCGCCGCGGCCACCGGCCGGGCGGGGTTGGTCAGCGGGCCGAGGAAGTTGAACACCGTGCCGATGCCCATCTCGCGCCGCGGCGCCGCGGTGTGCCGGTAGCCGGGGTGGAAGACCGGCGCGAAGAAGAAGCCGATCCCCGCCTCCCGCACGCAGCGGGCCACCGCCTCGGCGGACAGGTCGATGACCACGCCCAGCGCCTCGAGCACGTCGGCGGCACCGGACGACGACGAGGCGGCCCGGTTGCCGTGCTTGGCCACCGGCACCCCGGCGGCCGCGGTGACGACGGCGGCCATCGTGGAGATGTTGACGGTGTGCGCGCCGTCGCCGCCGGTGCCCACGACGTCGACGGTCGCCAGCGGCAGGTCGACGGGCGTGGCCCGTTCGAGCATGGTCGTGGCCAGCCCCGCCACCTCGGCCGGCGCCTCGCCCTTGGCCCGCAGCGCCACCGCGAACCCGGCGATCTGCGCGGGCGTCGCCTCGCCGCTCATGACCTCGCGCATCGCCCACGCCGTGTCGTCGGCGGTGAGGTCGGTGCCCGCGAGCAGGCGCGTCAGCAGGCCGGGCCACGTGGGTCCGGCGGCGGGGCGCACGGTCACCGGCGGGCGGGACGGCGCTGCGGTCCGCGGGCGGCGTGCTCGCGCAGCAGCCCGGCCACGACCTGCGGGGCGGTGAGCGGGTCGACCGGCAGGGCCAGCGTGGCGTCGGCCTGGGACCAGTGGGCCAGCCAGCGGTCGGGCTGGCGGGCGATGAGGACGCAGATCGCCGGGCGGTCGGCGACCTCGACGACCAGCTGCCGCGACAGCGACAGCCCGCCGGTCGGCTGCGCCTCCCCGTCGAGCAGGACGAGGTCCACGCCGCCGCCGTCGACGGTGGCGACGACGTCCTCGCCGGTCGCGCACTCGATCCAGGTCAGCGGTCCGACGTCGGGTGCCGGGCGCCGGCCGACGGCGGTCCGGACGGCCTCGCGGACCTCGGGCCGGGAGCTGTAGACGAGGACGGTGGCCGGCGCGTCGATCACGCCCGTCAGCCTAGTGCCCGCGCCCCGCCGACCCGGGCGGCGCGACGCCCGTCCGGGGGACGGTCTCGGCCTGGTCACGGCGCAGGCACGCCGTGCCACCCACGGTCGGTGCGTGTCGCCGGGCGATGCCATGATGGGCGTCGTGACAACGGCCCCCGTGGCGAGCAGCACCTTCGACACCTCGCGGGTGCACTCCCTGACCCGACCGAACATGGTCAGCGTCGGCACGATCATCTGGCTCTCCAGCGAGCTGATGTTCTTCGCCGGGCTGTTCGCCATGTACTTCACCGCGCGCGCCCGCGCGACCGAGGGCTGGCCTCCGGAACCGACCGAGCTGAACCTCCCGTACGCGCTGTTCTTCACGCTGATCCTGGTGGCCTCCTCGGTCACCTGCCAGATCGGCGTCTTCGCGGCGGAGAGCGGCAACGTCTACGGCCTGCGCCGGTGGTTCACGATCACCTTCGTCATGGGCCTGGTCTTCGTCCTGGCCCAGTTCAACGAGTACCGGGTGCTGGTGACCGAGCACGGGACGTCGATCTCGAGCTCGACCTACGGCTCGGTCTTCTACCTGACGACCGGCTTCCACGCGCTGCACGTCATCGGCGGCCTGGTCGCGTTCGTGTACGTGCTCATCCGGTCCACCATGGGCCGGTTCACGCCGGCACAGGCGACCTCGGCCATCGTGGTCTCCTACTACTGGCACTTCGTCGACGTCGTGTGGGTCGGGCTCTTCGCCACGATCTACCTGATCCGCTAGGGAACCGGTGTCCACCACGAACCCGCAGTCCGACACCCAGCCCGGGGAGGGCGCGCGCCGGTCCCGCTGGTCGCGCCGTCCGGCCGAGGGCAGCCCGGCCGCCGCGGCCCGCGCCCGCCGCCGCTCCAAGCAGAAGCGCCGGCTGGCCAACGTCGCCACCCTGATGGCCGGCCTGGTGCTCACCGGCGCCCTGTACTCCACCCTCGCCCCCGGCGCCTCCGCCGCGCCCGAGGGCAGCGAGTCCAGCGCCGAGGCCGCCGGCCGCGAGCTGTACGAGCGCAGCTGCATCAGCTGCCACGGCGAGAACCTCGAGGGCGTGCCCAACCGCGGCCCGTCGCTGATCGGCGTCGGCGAGGCGGCCGTCTACTTCCAGGTCCACACCGGCCGCATGCCGCTGGTGCGCCAGGACGCGCAGGCCCCCGACAAGCCGGCGATCTTCTCCGACGAGGAGATCGACCAGCTCATGGCCTACGTCCAGGCCAACGGCGGCGGTCCCACGCTGCCCTCCGGCGACCTGCGCGACGGCGACCTGGCCGCCGGCGGCGAGCTGTTCCGGCTCAACTGCGCGTCCTGCCACAACTTCGTCGGCGAGGGCGGCGCACTCTCCTCGGGCAAGTACGCCCCCAGCCTCGAGGACTCCAACGACCTCGAGATCTACACGGCGATGCTGTCCGGTCCGGAGAACATGCCGGTCTTCGGGGACAACCAGCTCACCTCCGAGGACAAGCGCGCGATCATCAACTACATCCAGACGATCACCGACATGCCCGACCCGGGCGGCGCCGGCATCGGCCGCATCGGGCCGGTCAGCGAGGGCGTCGTCATCTGGGTCGTCGGCATCTCGGTGCTGCTGTTCGGGATCTTCTGGATGGGGAGCAAGGCGTGACCACGCACGACACCCGCCCCGGTAGCACCGGCGGCGCGGACACCCCCGGCCCGCTCCACGGCGGCCCGGACGACGACTGGACCCCCGAGCAGCTCGCCGCGCTCCCCCGCGAGGAGCTCGACCGGCTCGGGGCGCGCTACGACGGCGTCGAGGTCCTGCACGTCGAGCCCGGCCCCGCGCCCGGCTCGGCGGTGGAGAAGCGCGCGGTCCGCCAGGTCGGGCTCACCTTCGCCCTGGCCGGCCTGTCCGCCTTCGGCTTCTGCGTCGTCTACGCCGGCGCCGGCTGGTTCCTGCCCGACTGGCAGTGGGAGCTGGGCGGCACCACCTTCAGCACGCTCTACACCCCGCTGCTGGGCCTACTGATGGGCCTGGCGTTCACCTTCTTCGGCGTCGGCCTGGTGCTCTACACGAAGAAGCTGCTGCCGCACGAGACCGCGGTGCAGGACAAGCACGACGGGTCGCACTTCGACCGGGTGACCACCGGGGCCACGCTGGTCGGCGGCCTGCACAACTCCGGCCTGGCGCGGCGCAAGCTGATCACCCGCTCGCTGGTGTTCATGGGCGGTGGCCTGGGGCTGATGCTCCTGGCGCCGCTCGGCGGGCTGATCAAGAACCCCAACCGCGGCAACCCGCTGGGCACCACCGAGTGGGCCGAGGGCGTCCGGCTGGTCCGCGACGACGGCACCCCGATCCGCCCCGGCGACCAGGTGCCCGGCTCGCTGGAGACCGTGTTCCCGGCCGTCCCCGGCGGCAACCGGCTCTCCGACGCGGCCACCATGCTCATCCGGCTGCGCCCCTCGCAGCAGGCGGAGGCGGTGCCGCGGGCGGGGCAGGAGGACTTCGGCTACGGCGACTACGTCGCCTACTCCAAGATCTGCACGCACGCCGGCTGCCCGGTGTCGCTGTACGAGCAGGAGACCAGCCGCATCCTCTGCCCCTGCCACCAGTCGCAGTTCGACGTCACGCAGGGCGCGAAGCCCGTGTTCGGGCCCGCCACGCGCTCCCTGCCGCAGCTGCCGATCACGGTCGACGACGAGGGCTTCTTCGTCGCGCGCAGCGACTACATTGAGGCCGTGGGTCCCACTTACTGGAACCGGGAGCGCATCTGATGGCTCGCACCGCCACCGCCCCCGGAGCGCCCAAGACGCTCGCGGGCCGGGCCGCTCTCGAGGTCGACGACCGGCTCATCGTGGCCGGTCCGCTCCGCCGGACGCTGAACAAGGTCTTCCCCGACCACTGGTCGTTCCTGCTCGGGGAGATCGCGCTCTACTCGTTCATCATCCTGCTGCTCACCGGCACGTACCTGACGTTCTTCTTCCAGGCCTCGATGACCGAGGTCACCTACGACGGCTCGTACGCGCCGCTGCGCGGGGTCGAGATGTCGATCGCCTACGCCTCGACGCTCGACATCTCCTTCGACGTCCGCGGTGGCCTGCTCATGCGGCAGATCCACCACTGGGCCGCGCTGCTGTTCATGGCGGCGATCGTCTGCCACATGCTGCGGATCTTCTTCACCGGCGCCTTCCGCCGGCCGCGTGAGACCAACTGGCTCATCGGTGTCGCGCTGCTGATCCTCGGCATCTTCGAGGGCTTCGCCGGCTACTCGATGCCCGACGACCTGCTCTCGGGCACCGGCCTGCGGATCATGTCGGCGATCATCCTGTCGATCCCGGTCATCGGCACCTGGGCCCACTGGGCGGTCTTCGGCGGTGACTACGTCGGCGACCTGATCGTCGGGCGGCTCTACATCGCCCACGTGCTCCTCATCCCGGCGATCATCCTGGCGCTGATCGCGCTGCACCTGCTGATCCTGGTCAAGCAGAAGCACACCCAGTTCCCCGGCCCCGGCCGCACGGAGCACAACGTCGTCGGCAACCGCCTCTTCCCGACCTTCGCCGGGAAGGCCACCGGGCTGCTGCTCGTCGTCTTCGGCGTCTGCGCCGCGCTCGGTGGCCTGGTGCAGATCAACCCGGTGTGGCTGTGGGGCCCGTACAACCCCGCGCAGGTGTCGGCCGCGTCGCAACCCGACTGGTACGTCATGTTCCTCGACGGGTCGACGCGTCTGTTCCCGGCGTGGGACATCTACCTGCCGGGCAACTACAACATCCCGGCGCTGTTCTGGCCGACGGTGGTGCTCCCCGGCATCATCTTCACGCTCCTGCTGGCCTACCCCGTGCTCGAGCGGAAGCTGACCGGCGACACCGCGTCGCACCACCTGCTGCAGCGCCCGCGCGACGTCCCCGTGCGGACCTCGCTCGGCATGATGGCGATCGCCTTCTACGTGGTGCTGCTGCTCTCGGGCGCCAACGACGTCATCGCCGACAAGTTCGACATCAGCCTCAACGCGATGACGTGGATCGGCCGCATCGGCCTGATCATCCTGCCGCCGATCGCCTACGTGATCACCTACCGGATCTGCCTGGGTCTCCAGCAGCACGACCGCGAGGTGCTCGAGCACGGCATCGAGACCGGTGTCATCCGCCGGCTGCCGCACGGTGAGTTCATCGAGGTGCACCAGCCGCTCGGCCCGGTCGACGAGCACGGCCACGGCCAGCTCGCCTACGGTGGCGCCCCGGTGCCGAAGAAGATGAACCAGGTCGGTGGCGCCCGCCGGGCGATCCGCGGGTTCTTCTCCCCCATCGAGGAGCCCACGGCGGTCGAGCTCGAGCAGCGCGGCGAGGAGCGGGGCCTGGCCTCGGCCGACCCGCACCGCGAGCTGACCACCAGCGGCCGTCCCACCGAAGGTGGCCGCCCGTCCGAGGGCGGTCGTCCGTCGGAGGGTGGTCGTCCCTCCGAGGGTGGCCGGCCGCAGGAGCCGCGCGACTAGCGAGGCCCCCAGCACACACAGGGCCCCGGTGGAACTCCACCGGGGCCCTGTTGCGTTCCCGCCCGGGCGTCGCCACACCAGCGGTGCCGTGGTGGCCGGCCGCGATGGGCCCCTCCGCCAGCGGACGCGTGGCCGGCGGTCGTCGGCACGTGCGGGACACGAGGTCGCGGGCTCCCGCCTCCGGGCCTCAGCGTCCGTGAGGGCGGTCGAACACGGGGCTCCGGGTACACGGCACCCATCGGACGCCGGCCCCCGCGTGCCGCTGAGCACGGCAGCCGAGGGTGAACGCGAGCCCGTCTCCGGCCTCACCCACCTCTGCCGGCGTTCTCGGCCCGTTGCCTGCGCTACAGGACCCGCCATGGCCGGACAACGCCGGCAGAGGCAGCCTGCGCCGTCCGCCCCGGTCACGGTGGCAGCGGTCAGGGTCGCTGCATCCGGCACCGCGGAGCGCGGGACGACTCCCGGACACGCACGAGGGCCCTCCCCCGCGGTGCGGGAGAGGGCCCTCGGGAGGCGTGACGTCAGCTGGACTGCGCGTTCTGCCCCACGTAGTACTCGAACAGCAGGCCGCCGATGGTGATCAGCAGGGCGACCACGCCGATCGCCATCAGCCAGTAGTACCAGAACGCCATGGCCAGGCCCGTGACCGCGGCACTGCACGCGATGGCGAAGGGCCAGTAGCTGGCCGGGCTGAAGAAGCCCAGCTCACCGGCGCCCTCGGCGATGTCGGCGTCCTTCCGGTCCTCGGGCCGGGCGTCGATGCGCCGGGAGATGAACCAGAAGAACCCCCCGATCAGGCCGGTGAGACCGCCGGACAGGATCAGCGCGGTCGTGCCGATCGGCTCGCGCGCCCAGAAGCCGTACACGGCCGCCGTGACGATGCAGAAGACCGCGATGAGGTTGAAGATGAGCGCCTCGACCTTCACGGTCGTCCTCCCTGCGCAGCGTCGGTGCGGTGGTCGTTGCCGCCGGTCACGTCAGTCGACCGCCTGCTGGTAGTACCCGTCGCCCACGCGGAACGGGCGGGTCGTGGTGGCCTCGCCGTCCTGGCCGATGCTCTCCAGGGCCTCGCGGGTGGTCTGGCCGTCCTCCCGGGCGGCCAGGTAGGCCTCGTAGTCCTCGGCGCTGACCACGCGGACCTCGAAGTTCATGTAGGCGTGGTAGGTCCCGCACAGCTCGGCGCAGCGGCCGACGTAGGAGCCCTCCTCGTTGGCGCGCACCTCGAAGACGTTGTCGCGACCGTTCTCGTTGCCCGGGATCACGTCGAGCTTGAAGAGGAACTCCGGCACCCAGAACGAGTGGATGACGTCGGCGGAGGCCACCTCGAAGCGGACGTCCTGGTCGACCGGCATGACCAGGATCGGGATCTCGTCGGTGGAGCCGACGGTGTTCACCGGCTCACCGTCGTCACCGGTGGTCTCGGGGTAGACGAACTGCCAGTTCCACTTGAAGGCGTTGACGGCGATCGTCGTGTCCGGGTCGTCGCTGCGCTCCTGGACGTCGTTCTGCACCGAGACGGTGAAGAAGAACAGGACCGCGATGATGACGAACGGGACGATCGAGTACACGATCTCCAGCGGCAGGTTGTAGGCCGTCTGCCGCGGCAGCTCGTCGCTCCGCTTCCGGTGGAAGATCACCGACCAGATGATCAGTCCCCACACCAGGAAGCCGACGATGAGCGCGGCGATCACCGACCCTGTCCACAGCTCGCGGATCTGGGTGGCTTCCTCCGTGACGCCCTCGGGGAAACCGAACCGCCAGAACTCGTTGTTGAGGCTGCACCCGGTGAGGGTGAGCACCCCCAGGAGACCGAGCGCGGCGACCCGCGCGAGCCTGCTGCGTCGAGCCACTGCCCGCTGCCTCCTCGTCCTCCGCCCGCGTGCCGGACGGCTCTGCCGGCGCGACCTCGGGTGGGCGCCCCACCACGGCCTTCGCGCCTGACGTCAGTCTGAGCCGAGACTAGCCGACCGCGCGAGGCGGCCGGTGACCGGAGACCGGAGACCGGCGGGTCGCCCGGGGCGGCCGGGACGGCGGTGACCAGACCCACTCCCGCCGGGCCGTCCAGGTCCCGGTCGGGCCGCCGGAGGGCCCGTCCGGGCGGTTAGAGTCGGGAGCGTGTGGACGCGGCTGCTGACCCCGAGGTGGGTGCTGCTGCACCTGCTGGTCGCCGCGCTGTTCGTGGCCACCTTCTTCCTCGGCTTCTGGCAGCTGGGCAAGGCCGAGAACGGCGGCGGTGCGGTCAACTGGAGCTACGCGCTGCAGTGGCCGCTGTACGGCTTCATGGGCCTGTGGTTCTACGTGCGCATGGTGCGCGAGGAGCTGCGCCGCGACCCCGATGAGGACGAGCCGGGCAGCGCCGTCGTCCTGTACCAGCGGCCGCGGATCGACACCAGCGGCGACCCGGAGCTGGCCGCCTACAACGCCTACCTGGCCGAGCTCAACGAGCGCGCGCTGGGTCAACGGGGTCCCGGTGGCCGCTGAGCGCACGGCGCCGTCGCCCCGGCTCCCCCGGGCCCTGGCCCGCCGGGTAGGCAAGGACGTCCCCGCCGCCCTGACGCGGTACCGGGTGATGGCCTGGATCGTCGGCGTGCTGCTCGCCGTGCTGTTCCTCGTGGCGGTCCCGCTCAAGTACGGCGCGGGCCTCGACGGGCCGGTCGCGGTGATCGGCACCGCCCACGGCTGGCTCTATGCCATCTTCTTCCTGACCGCCTGCGACCTGGCACTGCGCGCCCGGTGGACCCTCCGCGGCACCGTCCTGGTGCTGGTCGCCGGCACCGTCCCGATCCTGTCCTTCGTCGCCGAGCGCATCGCCACCCGCAAGACCCGCGCCGGCGAGCGCCTCTGACCCCGTCCCGGCACCCGCCGGACACGATCTCCCGGGAGACCTGCGCCCATGTGCGGCCTGCTGGCCTACCTGTCCACCGACGCCCCCCGGGTCTCCGGGACCCACGTCGACGACGTCCGCGAGGCGCTGCACTGCCTGCACCACCGCGGCCCCGACGACACCGCCGTGTGGTCCGACGAGAACGTCGTCCTGGGCTTCAACCGGCTGTCGATCATCGACGTCGAGGGCAGCCCGCAGCCGCTGCCCTACGCCGGTGACCGCTACCGGATCCTGTTCAACGGCGAGATCTACAACTACGTCGAGCTGCGCGAGGAACTGCAGGCGGCCGGCGCCCCGCTGGCCACGCACGGCGACACCGAGACGATCGTGGCGGGCTACCACCTGTGGGGCCAGGACGTCGTCCGGCGGCTGCGCGGGATGTTCTCCTTCGTCATCTGGGACACCCACACCCGCACCGCGTTCGGCGCCCGCGACCCGTTCGGCATCAAGCCGCTGTTCACCGCTCGCCTCGCCGACGGCGGCCTGGTCTTCAGCTCGGAGAAGAAGGCGCTGCTGCAGCTGCTGGGCGGCAGTGCGGCCGCGGGCGGCGTCGACCCGGCGTCGCTGCAGCACTACCTGACCCTGCAGTACGTGCCCGAGCCCGCGACCCTGCACCGCGGCATCCGGCGGATCGAGAGCGGCACCAGCTTCACCGTCGTCGACGGCGAGCTGTCCACCAGCCGCTACTTCCACCCGGCCTGGAAGCCGCAGCCGGTGCCCGCCGGCCGGGAGCAGGAGCTCTACGACCGCATCGCCGCCGTGCTCGACGAGTCGGTGGCCAAGCACATGCGCGCCGACGTCACCGTCGGCTCGTTCCTGTCCAGCGGCATCGACTCCACTGCGATCGCCGCGCTGGCACACCGCTACAACCCCGACCTGATGACCTTCACCGTCGGCTTCCGCCGGCAGGCGCAGTCGGAGATCGAGATCGCCGCGGAGTCCGCGTCGATCCTCGGCGTCAAACACGTGCCGGTGGAGGTCACCGCCGAGGAGTTCGCGGCGGCCATCCCCGAGGTGGTCTGGTACCTCGACGACCCGGTCGCCGACCCCGCGCTCGTGCCGCTGTACTTCGTCGCCCGCGAGGCCCGCAAGCACGTCAAGGTGGTGCTCTCCGGGGAGGGCGCCGACGAGCTGTTCGGCGGCTACACGATCTACCGCGAGCCGATCAGCCTGGCCTGGGCGTCGGGGCTGCCGGCGGCCGGCCGCCGGGCGATGGCCCGGATCGCCGACCTGCTGCCCGAGGGCGTCCGCGGGCAGGACCTGCTCCGCCGGGCGTCGACCCCGCTGGAGCAGCGGTACTACGGCAACGCCCGCAACATGCGCGACGACGAACTGGCCGCGCTGCTGCCCGGCCGCGACCCCGACCTGTCGCACGTCGCGGTCACCGAGGACCTGTACCGGCGCACCCGCGAGGCCGGCTACGACGACGTGACGGCGATGCAGTACGTCGACCTGTTCACCTGGCTGCGCGGCGACATCCTGGTCAAGGCCGACAAGATGACCATGGCCAACTCGCTCGAGCTGCGGGTGCCCTTCCTCGACCCCGAGGTGTTCGCGATCGCGAGCTCCCTGCCGGTCGAGCAGCGGGTGCCGCGCCGAGGGGACGCCACCAAGTACGCGCTGCGCCAGGCGATGCGACAGATCGTCCCGCCGCGGATCATGAACCGGCGCAAGCTCGGCTTTCCCGTCCCGACCGCGGAGTTCCTCGCCGGCCCGCTGCACGAGTGGGCCCGCGACGTCGTGGTCTCGAGCCAGACCCAGCAGTGGCTCGACCGCGACGTCGTCCTCGGCCTGCTCGACCGGCTGCGCGCCGAGGAGGTGCCGAGCAAGCGGATCGCGCGTCAGCTCTGGTCGGTGCTGGTCTTCATGGTGTGGCACGGGATCTTCGTCGAGGACCGGATCGTCGTCGACGTCCCCGAGACCGTCTACCCGGTCAAGCTCTAGGAAGCAGAACGGGGGGGGGGGGGGGGGGGGGGGGGGGGGGGGGGGGGGGGGGGGGGGGGGGGGGGGGGGCCGCGCGGGGCGCGGGGGGGGGGGGGGGGGGGGGGGGGGGGGGGGG
>NZ_JBJGYX010000058.1:0-32514 GCF_054050195.1 Geodermatophilus sp. SYSU D00710 | reverse complement strand
GCCCCGTCCCCACCGGCCGGTGGGGACGGGGCCCTCGTCGTGTCGGGTCAGCGCTGCACGAAGTCGCTGTGCGCGCTGTCGGTCCACCACTGGTAGAGCGTGGCGAGACCCTCCTGGCCGCCGTTCTGGATGACGACGATGCCCTCGGCGGCGAACTCGTCCTGCGTCCAGTACAGGAAGGAGTTGTTGTCCTCGTCGACGAAGCAGCCGAGCCGGCCGGCGCTCACGTTGTTGATCGTGTACTCGTCGTACCCCTGCGCCGTGGTGCAGTCCGGCTCACCGGTGAAGGGGGCGACGCCCTCGCGCTCCATGTCGGCGAGGAACACCTCGCTGACGGCCGCCGCGTCCTCGTAGAGGTAGAACGACGACGCCTCGGGACCGGGCTGGGTCGCCGCGGCACCGCAGTTCACGGTCGCGATGTCGCCGTCACCGGCCGGGTCCCCGGTCTGGCAGACGGCCGGGTCGAAGTCGCCGGGGATGATCCCCAGCAGCTGCTCCTCCGGGTCGGGCTCGGTGGTGCCCCCACCCGTGTCGCCGCCGGTCCCGGTGTCCCCGCCCGTCCCGGTGTCCCCGCCGGTGCCGGTGTCCCCGCCCGTCCCGGTGTCCGAGCTGCCACCGCCGGCGGCGGTGGTGTCGGTGGTGGTGTCGTCCCCGCCGAAGCCGCCGGCCAGGGCGATGACGCCGATGACCACGGCCACGAGCGCCGCCGCGATCCCGCCGATGACCAGCGGCAGCCGGTTGCGCCGGCCGCCGGTGCCCGAGGGCGTGGCGCCGGCCGGGGACTGGATGAAGCCCTGACCGGCCGGCGGCCCGTAGCCGACGGGCGGACCGGGGTTGGACGGCGGGCCGAAGCCGGTGGGCGGGCCGGGGTTCGACGGCGGGCCGTACCCGACGGGCGGGCCCGGGTTCGACGGCGGGCCGAAGCCGGTCGGGGCGCCGGGGTTCGAGGGCGGGCCGTACCCGGTGGGGACGCCCGGGTTCGACGGCGGGCCGTACCCGGTCGAGACGGCCGGGCTCGACGGCGCGGCATAGGCCGCCGCGGGGACGCCGGTGGTCGACGGGGCGCCGTACGTGCCGGGCGGGCCGGGGTTGGAGAAGCCCACGGTGTGCGGCCGCGGCAGCGGCGTCACCGAGGTGGGAGGCGCCGCCTCGGGCCGGGGCGCGACCCCGGCGGAGGCCAGCGCCGCCCGCGCGGCCGCGGCCAGCTCGCCGCAGCTGCCGTAGCGCTCGTCGGGCTCCTTGGCCAGGCCCTTCATGACGACGTCGTCGAGGCCCGGGGGCAGGCCCGGCCGCAGCTGCGAGGGCGGCGTGGGCGTGGTGTTGAGGTGGGCGTACATGAGCGTGGCCAGCCCGTCGCCGGTGAACGGTCGGCGGCCGGTGAGGCACTCGAAGAGCACGCAGGCCAGCGCGTAGACGTCGACCCGCTTGTCGATCGGCTGCTCGAGGAACCGCTCGGGGGCCATGTAGTCGAAGGACCCCAGCGCCGCGCCGGTCTGGGTGAGCGCCGGGCCCTGCCGGTCCGACGTCGACCGGGCGATGCCGAAGTCGACCAGGTACACGAACTCGTCGTCGCCGGTGCCGCTGAGCAGCACGTTGGACGGCTTGACGTCGCGGTGCACCAGCCCGTCGGCGTGGGCGGCGTCGAGAGCGCGGGCGGTCTGGCTGACGATCGACACCGCGCGCTCGGGGCTCATCGGCCCCTCCTCGGCGAGCGCCGCCGCGACGTCGCGGCCGGGCACCAGGCGCATGTCGAGGAACAGCCGCCCGTCGATCTCGCCGTAGCGGTGGATCGGCACGATGTGCGGCTCGTTGAGCCGGGCCGCCAGGTGCGCCTCCCGCCGGAACCGCTCGCGGTAGCCGGTGTCGGCGGCCAGGTGCTCGGAGAGCACCTTGAGCGCGACCGTGCGGTCGTGCTCGGTGTCGAAGGCGCGGTAGACCTCACCCATCCCGCCACGCCCGAGCAGCGCCTCGATGCGATAGGGGCCGAACTGTTGCAACTCCACCGGGGTTCCTCCGTGTGCCGCAGCGCGGGCGCTCGTCGGATCCGGCGCCGGGTGCGGGTCGTCGGCGGAGTCTAGGGACGGGGACCGACCCCGACCAGCGCCTCGGACGCGGCGCGTGGACTCTCTCCGCAGCGTCCCCTCGACCGTGACCCAGCTGTGACAACCGGCGCGCGCGAACGGGTAGGCGGAACCGCGGGGCGTCACTACCTTGCTCTCGCTCGCGGGCCCTCCGTGCCCGCCTCCACCTGCGAACGGATGAAGCACGATGAGTCAGCCCCCCGGCCCGTACGGCGCGCCGAGTCAGTACGCCCCGCCCGGTCCGTACGGCCCTCCGGGTCAGTACGGCGCCCCCGGCCAGTACGGCGGCCCGGCCGGCCCCGGTGGGCCGGGCGGCCCCGGTGGCTTCGGTCCCGGCGGGTTCGGCCCCGGCGGCTACGGCCAGCCGCCGCAGAAGAAGAGCGTGCTGCCCTGG
The DNA here is from genome assembly GCF_054050195.1 of Geodermatophilus sp. SYSU D00710. Lineage (NCBI taxonomy): Bacteria > Bacillati > Actinomycetota > Actinomycetes > Geodermatophilales > Geodermatophilaceae > Geodermatophilus > Geodermatophilus sp. SYSU D00710. Next base: position 30,039 of record NZ_JBJGYX010000058.1, on the reverse strand, counting down.
GTGGTCACCGCCCTGGTGGTCGTGGCCGCCGGCGTCGGCGTGCTCCTCTTCTTCCTGCTCCGCGGTGACGACACCCCCGCCACGCAGGCCACGGGCTCGTCCTCGTCGGCCGAGTCCTCCGAGGGCGCCGGGTCCTCCGAGGGTTCCGACGAGGGCTCCGAGGAGGGCACCGACGGCGGCAGCGAGGGCTCCGGCGCGGGGATGGACATGGGCGGTCCCGTGACCGTCCCCGGCGGCGCGGGCACCCCCGGCGGTGGCGGCAGCACCGGTGGCGGCACCACCGGCGGGGGCAGCACCGGTGGCGGCAGCACCGGCGGCGGGATGACCGAGCAGACCGGCGGGAGCGACACCGGCCAGTTCGAGGGCTCGGCCGACATCGCGCTGGCGTGGGTCCAGGCGGCCTTCGACTTCGACTTCGCGACGCTCTACAACATCTCCTGCGCCGAGCTGCAGGACGCCGCGGTGCAGGGGTCGCAGGGCACGGAGTTCCCGCCCGACGAGTACCTCACCTTCTTCTTCTACACCGAGGTCCTCGGTGGCCTGGCCATCACCGACGGCGTCCTGGTGAGCGTCGAGCACGACGCCGCCAACGCCGTCGACGTCGCCACCTTCGAGCTCACCCTCGAGGACGGCAGCGTCCAGACCGTGCAGCTCTGGGTGGACCAGAACCTGCTCGTCTGCAACTTCGGCTGACCCGACCGACCCGACGGCCGGTCCCCGCACCGCGGGGGCCGGCCGTCGGCGTCCCCACCTCCGGCCCTGCTGCACCATGGGCGGGTGTTCGCGGTGACCCGGCTGCGGGTGTCCCCGTCGGCGGCCGCCGACCTGTCCGCCGACCTCGACCGGCTGCTGGCGGCGCTCGCCGCGCGCCCCGGCTTCCTCGGCGGTGAGACCGGCCGCTGCGCCGACGACCCGGGCCTGTGGGCCCTGGTGACCCGGTGGGACGGCGTCGGCGCCTACCGTCGCGCGCTGTCGGCCGCCGAGGTCAAGGTGGCCGGCGCGCCGGTCTGGCTGCACGCCGTCGACGAGCCCGGCGCCTACCTGCCCCTCGGGTGAGCCGCTGACCGGCCGGGCCCGGTCCGGGTGCGTAGCCTGCGTCGAACAGGACGAGCCCGGCCCGGGAGGACAGGCGCGATGACCCAGCCGCCGCAGGACGGGACGCCGCCCGAGCGCACCCGCGAGGTGCGCCTGCCCCCGGTGCCGCCGGGCCCGGGGCGGCCGGCGGTGCCCGACCAGCCCACCGACCGGCTCGCCGGGGGGCCGCCCGACCAGCGGCACCCCACCCTGCGGCTCGGGGGCCCGGCGGCGCCCGGGTCCCCGCCGGGGGCTCCCGGTCAGCAGCCGCCGTACGGCCAGCAACCGCCGCCCTACGGCCAGCAGCCCCCCTATGGCCAGCAGCCGCCGCCCTACGGCCAGCAGCCGCCGTACGGCCAGCAGCCGCCGTACGGGCAGCAGCCGCCGTACGGCCAGCAGCCTCCCTACGGCCAGCAGCCGCCGTACGGGCAGCAGTCCCCGTACGGGCAGCAGCCCCCGTACGGCGCTCCCGGCTACGGCGCTCCCGGTCACGGGCCGCCGCAGCCGCCGAGGAAGCGGCGCGGTCCGCTGGTCGCCCTGCTCGTCACGCTGGGCGTCCTGCTCCTCGGCGGTGGCGTGCTCGCCGCGGTCCTGCTCACCCGGGGCGACGACGACCCCGCGGCCACCTCGCCGGGCGCGTCGACCGCCGCACCGTCGTCGTCGGCGCCGTCGTCGTCGGCCGGACCGACCGGTGGCGGCGGGTTCGGTGGCGGGGCGTCCACGACGCCCGGCGGCGGGGGCGGGGGAGGGGAGCTCAACATCCCCGAGAGCCCGGAGTTCGCCGCGTCGTGGGTGCAGTCGGTGGTCGACCGCGACGGCGAGACCGCCTACGCCGACCTGTGCGCCGACGGGCAGGCGCAGATCCCCGACGCCACCGCCCTGCTGGCCGACTTCGACGCGTTCCTCGGCGGGCAGATCACCGAGGGCTCGGCCACCGGGGCGCAGCCCGCCGGCGAGGGCGACGAGGTCACCTTCGACGTCACGCTCGACACCGGGGACCAGACCTCGTTCGTCATCACCGTCGTCGACGAGGGCGGCCCGGTCGTGTGCGGCTACACCGAGCCCTGAGGGCCGCGGCGGCACCCGGCGACTACCGTTGGCGGGTCAGCCGCCGACCGCCAGCCGGATGGAGCACCCAGCCCCGTGAGCACCACCACGCACGACCCCGCCCGCCTCGACAAGGTGGTCAACCTGTGCAAGCGCCGGGGGTTCGTCTTCCCCTCCGGTGAGATCTACGGCGGCACCCGCTCCGCCTGGGACTACGGGCCCCTGGGCGTCGAGCTCAAGGAGAACATCAAGAAGCAGTGGTGGCGCACCGTCGTCCAGAGCCGCGACGACGTCGTCGGCCTGGACTCCTCGGTGATCCTGCCGCGGCAGGTGTGGGTGGCCTCCGGTCACGTCGGCGTCTTCACCGACCCGCTCACCGAGTGCCAGAACTGCCACAAGCGCTTCCGGGCCGACCACCTCGAGGAGGCCTTCGAGGAGAAGAAGGGCCGGCTCCCGGAGAACGGCCTGGCCGAGATCACCTGCCCGAACTGCGGCGTGACCGGCCAGTGGACCGAGCCGCGCGACTTCAACATGATGCTCAAGACCTACCTCGGCCCGGTCGAGGACGAGTCGGGGCTGCACTACCTGCGCCCGGAGACCGCGCAGGGCATCTTCGTCAACTTCGCCAACGTCATGGGCGCGGCGCGGAAGAAGCCGCCGTTCGGCATCGGCCAGATCGGCAAGTCCTTCCGCAACGAGATCACCCCCGGCAACTTCATCTTCCGCACCCGCGAGTTCGAGCAGATGGAGATGGAGTACTTCGTCGAGCCGGGCAGCGACGAGGAGTGGCACCAGTACTGGATCGACGAGCGCACCCGCTGGTACGTCGACCTGGGCATCTCCCGGGACAACCTGCGCCACTACGAGCACCCGAAGGAGAAGCTGTCGCACTACTCGACGCGCACCGTCGACATCGAGTACCGCTTCGGCTTCCAGGGCTCGGAGTGGGGTGAGCTCGAGGGCATCGCCAACCGCACCGACTTCGACCTGAAGACGCACTCGGAGCACTCCGGCGCCGACCTGTCCTACTTCGACCAGGCGAGCAACACCCGCTGGACGCCCTACGTCATCGAGCCGGCAGCCGGGCTGACCCGCTCGCTGATGGCGTTCCTCGTCGAGGCCTACACCGAGGACGAGGCGCCCAACGCCAAGGGCGGCGTCGACACCCGCACGGTGCTGCGGCTGGACCCGCGGCTGGCGCCGGTCAAGGCCGCCGTCCTGCCGTTGTCGCGCAACGCCGACCTCTCGCCCAAGGCGCGTGACCTGGCCGCCCGGCTGCGCCGCAACTGGAACGTCGACTTCGACGACGCCGGCGCGATCGGCCGCCGCTACCGCCGGCAGGACGAGATCGGCACGCCGTTCTGCCTCACCGTCGACTTCGACACCCTCGACGACGACGCGGTGACCGTGCGGGAGCGCGACTCGATGGGCCAGGAGCGCATCGGCCTGGACGCCGTCGAGTCCTACCTCGCCGCGCGCCTGCCCGGCTGCTGACCGCGCCCTTCCGCGGACGTGCCCTGCGCACGTCCACGGAAGTGCACGACGGGTGGCCGCTCCGCCACGGCGGGAGCGGCGGGGTGCAGCGCCGGGCCGCCGTCCGCGAGCAGGTCGCGGGCGGCGGTTAGCACCGGCGCGACCGGGACCTCGGCGACCAGGGACCGGTCGTGCCCGCAGCGCGCCCGGCTCTGGTCGACGCCGCACACCGGGCAGTCGGTCCGCGCGGAGACGGCGACGCGGTGCCGCCGCCGGGTCAGCGGGCCGGCGTTGAGCAGGTTGCGCTCGAGGAAGACCCCGACGGTCGCCGTCCCGACCGCCTCGGCCAGGTGCCGCGGCCCGGAGTCGTTGGCGACCACCACCCGGCAGCGGGCGAGGACGCCGGCCAGCGCGCCCAGTGACAGCCGGCCGACCAGGTCGAGGACGCGCGCCGACGTCGCCGCCCGGATGGCGTCCGCCGCCCGCCGGTCGTCCCCGCCCGAGCCCACGAGCACCACCCGGGCGCCGTCGGCGGCCAGCCCGTCGGCGACCGCGGCGAAGCAGCCGGGTGGCCAGCGGCGCCGCGGGTCGCTGGCGCCCGGGTGCAGCGCGACCAGCGGCTCGGGCGCCGCGGGCAGGACGGCGTCGGCGGCCGCGACGTCGGCGGGGGTCAGCGCCAGCCGCGGCTCCAGCGTCACCGGCGATGCCCCCGCCAGGCCGGCCAGCTCCAGGCAGCGCAGCACCTCGTGCTGGTCGGAGGCGTAGGGCAGCCACCGGTCCAGCGGTGGCGCGCCGACGTCGCGGGCGCCGACGGTGACCCGGGCGCCCAGCGCGGCGACCAGCGGGTTGGAGTTGCCGCCCCCGCCGTGCAGCTGCAGCGCCAGGTCGTAGCCCTCCCGCCGCTGCCGGGCCAGGAACCGGCGGACCCCGGGGCTGTCGCGGGCGGCGCCCGGGGCGTCCCGGACCCCGGGCCACGGCGGGACGACGACCACCCGGTCCCACGGCCCGGGCCGCCCCTCGAGCAGCTCGGCGTGCCACGGCCGGCCCAGGAAGGTGATCTCCGCGCCGGGATGGGCCGCGCGCAGTGCCGCCAGCGCCGGCAGCGTGAGGACCAGGTCGCCGAGCAGGTTCGCCCGCAGCACGGCGATCCGCGCCACGCCCGGGACGGGCGCGCCGGCGGAGGAGGACGGGGCAGACCTCGGCACGCGTCCTCCCGGGCTCGGTGTGCGAGAACCCGCCGTGCCAACCCGGACGTCCTCGACACATCCGCCTGCGGTCTGTACATGCACACGCGTACACCTCGATGTGTATCGTGATCCCGTGGGCCGGACCAACATCGACATCGACGACGACCTGGTGGCCCGGGTGATGCGGCGGTACGGGCTGCGCACCAAGAAGGACGCCGTCGGCTTCGCGCTCCGGCAGGTCAGCGGGGCACCGATGACGCCACGCGAGATGCACGCCATGCGGGGCAGCGGGTGGGACGGCGACCTGGAGGCGCTCCGCCGCGGCGAGGCCGAGGAGCCCGCCGGGCAGCGGCCGGCTCCGCGCGGGTGACCGTCCTCGTCGACTCCTCGGTGTGGATCGCGTACCTGCGCGGCGAGCAGGGAGCCGAGACCGACCTGCTGCACGAGCTCGTCGCCGGCGGGGAGGCGGCGGTGACCGACGTCGTCCTGCTGGAGGTCCTCGCCGGGACCACCGACGAGGAGCGCGCCGGCCAGCTGGCCCGGTTCCTCGCCGGCGCCGAGCTCCTCCGGCAGGAGTCCCCGGTCGACACCGAGACCGCCGCTGCCCTCTTCCGGGCCTGCCGGCGGGCCGGGGAGACGCCGCACTCGCTGAACGACTGCGTGGTGGCCGCCGTGGCGCTGCGGCACGGCGTCGGGGTGCTCCACCGCGACCGCGACTTCACCGTCTTCGCCCGGCGCACCGGGCTGCGGACCCTGCCGGGCGCGCCCTGACGGTGGTGCACTTCCGCGGAGGTGCACGACAGGGCCCGCCTACTCTGGGGCGCGTGACCGCGACCCTCGAGCCGACGACGACGGCGCCGGCGGCACCGGCGGTCGCCCCGCTGCGGCTCGGGCCGCTCACCGTCGACCCCGCCGTGGTGCTCGCGCCCATGGCCGGCATCACCAACCCGGCGTTCCGCACCCTGTGCCGCGAGTTCGGCGCGGGCCTCTACGTCTGCGAGATGATCACCACGCGGGCGCTGGTGGAGCGCAACGAGAAGACGCTGCGGATGATCCGGGCCACGCGCGAGGAGGCGGCCGCCGGCTTCTCCGTACAGCTCTACGGCGTCGACCCGGCCACCGTCGGACGGGCCGTGGAGATGCTCGTCGACGAGGAGGTGGCCGGCACCCGCCCGGCGCACGTCGACCTCAACTTCGGCTGCCCGGTGCCCAAGGTCACCCGCAGGGGCGGCGGCTCGGCGCTCCCCTGGCGGCGGGTGCTCTTCCGCGACATCGTCCGGGCCGCGGTCCGCGCCGCCCGCGACGTGCCGGTCACCGTCAAGACCCGCATCGGCATCGACGCCGACCACGTCACCTACCTCGACGCCGGCCGGATCGCCCAGGACGAGGGCGCCACGGCGATCACCCTGCACGGGCGCACCGCCGACCAGCTCTACAGCGGCACCGCCGACTGGGCGCCGATCGCCCGGCTGGTCGAGACCGTCGACATCCCGGTCCTCGGCAACGGCGACCTGTGGGAGGCCGACGACGCGCTGCGGATGATCGACCGCACCGGCTGCGCCGGCGTCGTCGTCGGGCGGGGCTGCCTGGGCCGGCCGTGGCTGTTCGGCGACCTCGCCGCCGCCTTCGCCGGCTCTCCGCGGCGGGCGCTGCCCACCCTGTGCGAGGTCGCCGCGGTCATGGTCCGCCACGCGCAGCTGCTGTCGGCCGAGCAGGGCGAGCTGCACGGCTGCACCGACTTCCGCAAGCACGTGGCCTGGTACCTCAAGGGCTTCGCGGTCGGCTCCGACGTCCGCCGCGCCCTGGCGATGGTGAGCTCGCTCGACGAGCTCGCCGGCCTGCTCGACCGGATCGAGGACCAGCCCTACCCGACGGCGGTCCTCGGCGGGCCGCGCGGGCGCACCAGCAGCCCGCGGCCGGTGGCGCTGCCCGCGGGCTGGCTCGACGACCGCGACGACCCGCGCCCGCCGGCCGGGGCCGAGCTGGAGACGAGCGGCGGATGACCGGCCCGTACCTGTACGAGGAGGGTCCGGAGGACCTGCACACCGGCACCCCGCGCCGCCGCAACGGGCTCATCCTGGGCATCTTCGGGGGCACCGTGGCGCTGGGCGTCGGGATGGTGGTCGCCCTCCCGCTGCTCACCGGCACCGGGGACGAGCAGGCCCGCGAGGTGGTCGGCGTCTTCACCGCGGCGCTGGCCGCCGGCGACCTGGAGACCGCCGGCGGGCTGCTGTGCGAGGCCGAGCGGGCACGCGCCGACGCCGACGGCGTGGACGCCGGACAGGTCGCCGCCGGCTACGCCCGGCCGGGCACCGCCGAGATCCTGGCCGTCGAGACGGGGGAGTACGAGGCCCCGGACTCCGGCGAGGTCCGCGACTCCCGGGAGGTCCGCGTCCGGTGGGACGACGGCGGGTCGGCCACCGAGACGACGGTCGTCGTGGTGCTGGAGGACGGTCCGCGGGTCTGCGGGACGACCGGGACCGGCTGACGCGGCCGCCGCGACGGGAACCCTTCTCCGACCGGGCCCGGGCTGCCACGATGTGCGCCGCCCGGCGGGCAGGCGCCCGGGCCAGCACGAGAGGAACCCCGTTGTCGCAGCCGTCGCACCCGCGTGCGCCCTACGCCCCGGCCGGCCCGTACGCCCCCGCGGGTCCGTACGTGCCCCCGGCCCCGGCCCCGGCGCCGGTCGTCCCCGGCGGCGTCGCCCCGGCCGGGCCGCCGCCTCCGGCCGCCCCCACGCAGGTCGGCTTCCCGGGGCAGGTCCAGCTCCCGCCCCAGCCGCAGTACGCCTCCTCGCCGCAGCAGCGGACGCCGGCGTCCGGCTTCCCGAACTACGTGTCGCCGCCGCCCTCGCCGGTCAACCGCACCGGCCTCTACGTCGGCCTCCTCGTCGTCGTGGTGACGCTGCTGTTCGCCGTCGTCGGGTTCGCCCTCGTCACCTGACCGGCGCCGACCTCCTCCGGCCGGCCGCCGCGTGAGGCCGGTCACCTCCGTGGCCCCAGGGCGGGACAGGGCTGGCGTGTCCCCGTCCGGTCCGTCACGATCGCTGCCTGGCTCCGGGTGGACGTATGAGACGTCTACCCCCGACCGGGGACCCGGGGCCGCGCTCGCCGGAGCGGCCGACGGGGACCCCGCGACGCCGCGTCCGGCAGGCGGACGGCAGCCGGCGGGACGAGCGCGGAGGTGCACGGTGGGCAGCGGTACGGGCACGGCCACCTGGGTCTACGACTTCAGCGAGGGCAACAGGGACCAGAAGGACCTGCTCGGCGGCAAGGGGGCCAACCTCGCCGAGATGACGAACCTGGGGCTGCCGGTCCCGCCCGGGTTCACCATCACCACCGACGCCTGCCGCTGGTACCTCGAGCACGGCAGCACCCCGCCCGACCTCGCCGACCAGGTCACCGAGCACCTGACGGCGCTGGAGAAGGCGATGGGCAAGACGCTCGGGGACGCGACCGACCCGCTGCTGGTCTCGGTCCGCTCGGGCGCCGCGGCGTCGATGCCCGGGATGATGGAGACCGTCCTCAACGTCGGCCTCAACGACGACTCGGTGCAGGGCCTGGCCGCGCAGTCGGGCAGCGACCGCTTCGCCTGGGACTCCTACCGCCGGCTGATCCAGATGTTCGGCAGGACCGTGCTCGGGATCGAGGGCGAGGCGTTCGAGGAGGCCCTCGACGAGGCCAAGCGCGAGCAGGGCACCGACCTCGACCTCGACCTCGACGCCGAGCACCTGCGCGACGTCGTCGACCGGTTCAAGGCGATCGTGCGTGACCACACCGGCCGGGACTTCCCGCAGGACCCGCGCGAGCAGATGGACCTGGCGGTCAACGCCGTCTTCGACTCGTGGAACTCGCCGCGCGCTGTCCTCTACCGCCGCCGTGAGCGGATCCCCGGTGACGCCGGCACCGCGGTCAACGTCTGCGCCATGGTGTTCGGCAACCTCGGCATGGACTCCGGCACCGGCGTCGCGTTCACCCGCGACCCGGGCAGCGGCGAGCAGGGGGTCTACGGCGACTACCTGCAGAACGCGCAGGGCGAGGACGTCGTCGCCGGCATCCGCAACACCGTGCCGCTGCCCGAGCTCGAGCGGATCGACGCCGGCGCCTACCGCGAGCTGCTGTCGACCATGAGCACCCTCGAGTCGCACTACCGCGACCTGTGCGACATCGAGTTCACCGTGGAGCGCGGCAAGCTCTGGATGCTGCAGACCCGGGTGGGCAAGCGGACCGCGGCGGCGGCCTTCCGCATCGCGACCCAGCTGGTCGACGAGGGCCTCATCGACATGGACGAGGCCGTCCGCCGGGTCAGCGGCGACCAGCTCGCCCAGCTGATGTTCCCGCGGTTCGTCTCCGGCGGGGACGCCCGCCAGCTCACCCAGGGCATGAACGCCTCACCCGGCGCCGCCGTCGGGAAGGCGGTGTTCTCCTCCGAGACCGCCGTCCAGTGGGCCGACCGGGGCGAGAAGGTGGTCCTGGTCCGGCGGGAGACCAACCCCGACGACCTCGCCGGGATGATCGCCGCCGAGGGGGTGCTGACCAGCCGCGGCGGCAAGACCTCGCACGCCGCCGTCGTCGCCCGCGGCATGGGCAAGACCTGCGTGTGCGGCGCCGAGGAGCTGCAGGTCGACACGAAGAACCGGCGCTTCACCGCACCCGGCGGCGTCACCGTGGAAGAGGGCGACGTCGTCTCCATCGACGGCTCCACCGGGCGCGTCTGGCTGGGCGAGGTGCCGGTCGAGGACTCCGCCGTCGTCCGCTACTTCGAGGGCGAGATCGACCCGGACGCCGACGACACCGACGACCTGGTGCGCAGCGTGCACCGGGTCCTCACCCACGCCGACCGGGTGCGCCGGCTCGCCGTCCGCACCAACGCCGACACCCCCGAGGACTCCGCGCGCGCCCGCCGGTTCGGCGCCCAGGGGATCGGGCTGTGCCGCACCGAGCACATGTTCCTGGGCGACCGGCGGCGGCTCGTGGAGAAGCTCATCCTCGCCGAGGACGACGAGGGCAAGCAGCAGGCCCTCGACGCGCTCGCGCCGCTGCAGAAGCAGGACTTCCTGGAGATCTTCGAGGCCATGGACGGGCTGCCGGTGACCGTGCGGCTGCTCGACCCGCCGCTGCACGAGTTCCTGCCCGACCTCACCGACCTGTCGGTGCGGGTGGCCGTCGCCGAGGCGCAGGGCCACCCGGACGAGGCCAACCTGCGGCTGCTGGCCGCGGTCCGCCGGCTGCACGAGCAGAACCCGATGCTCGGGCTGCGCGGCGTCCGGCTCGGCCTGGTGGTGCACGGGCTGTTCGCGATGCAGGTGCGGGCCATCGCCGAGGCGGCCTGCGAGCGCCGGGCGGCCGGGGGCGACCCGCGGCCGGAGGTCATGATCCCGCTGGTCGGCGCGGTGCAGGAGCTCGAGGCGATCCGCGAGGAGTCCGAGCAGGTGCTCGCCCAGGTGTTCGAGGAGTGCGGCGTCGAGCTGGACATCCTCATCGGCACGATGATCGAGGTCCCGCGGGCGGCGCTGACCGCCGCGGAGCTCGCCCGGTCGGCCGAGTTCTTCTCCTTCGGCACCAACGACCTCACCCAGATGACCTGGGGCTTCTCCCGCGACGACGTCGAGGCCGCGTTCTTCCACGCCTACCTGGACAAGGGCATCTTCGGCGTCTCGCCGTTCGAGTCGCTCGACCGGCCCGGCGTCGGCCGGTTGGTGCGGGTCGGCGCCGAGGAGGGGCGGTCGGCGCGGCCCGACCTCAAGCTCGGCGTCTGCGGCGAGCACGGCGGCGACCCGGACTCGGTGCACTTCTTCCACGAGGTGGGCCTGGACTACGTCTCCTGCTCGCCGTTCCGGGTGCCCGTCGCCCGGCTGGAGGCCGGCCGCGCGGTGCTGGGCGGGGGCACGTCCGGCTCCTGACGGCCCGGCGCCACACCGGCCACGGCTGCCACGGGCGGCACACGCGCCGTGTTATCCATGACCGGTGGCACGGGTCGGAGCTCTGGTGTCGCGGGTGTTCGCCGCCGGCGTCCTCGCCGCCCTGCTCCTGGTCGCCTCCACGGCGGTGGCCATCTGGTGGACCGCGCGGCAGGACGCCCGGCCGTCGTCGGACGCGATCGTCGTGCTGGGGTCGGCGCAGTACAACGGCGTCCCGTCGTCGATCTTCGAGGCGCGGCTCGAGCACGCCGCGGCGCTGTGGGAGGACGGCGTCGCGCCGGTCGTCGTCACCGTCGGCGGCAAGGCGGCGGGGGACCAGTTCACCGAGGCCGAGGCCGGCCGCGCCTACCTGCTCGACGCCGGGATCCCCGAGGAGTCGCTGCTCGCGGTGCCCGAGGGGGTGGACACGCTGGAGAGCGTGCGCGCCGTCGGCACCGCGTTCGCCGAGCGCGGGTGGTCCAGCGCCGTCCTGGTCACCGACCCGTGGCACGCGATGCGCGCCGAGCGGATGGCCGAGGACGCCGGCCTGACCGTCGAGAGCTCGCCCACCCGGCAGGGGCCGGCGGTGCGGACCCGCGGCACGCAGTTCCGGTACATCCTGCGGGAGACCGCCGCCTACCTGCTCTACCGCGTGACCGGGGAGAGCGTCGCGGGGGCACCGGGCATCGGCTGAGGAGGGCGCGTGCTGGAGCTGGGCAGGGGCAGCCGGGAGCTGCCGGTCCTGCGCGACGGCGAGGTGGTGGCCGTCCTGCGGGCCGCCGGATGGAAGGAGGCCGCCACCGCGGTGGTCGGCGACCGCGAGTGGGTGTTCACCAGGCGCAAGCGGGACCTGGTCGGCCGGCTGGCCGCCGACCCCGAGGAGGCCGCCCGCATGCGGGCCGTGCGGACGTCGGCGTGGCGGGGGACCTGGTGCGTCGACCTCGACGGCGTGCCGGTCGACGTCGAGACGGTGTCCTGGTGGAAGGGCACGCGGCGGTACACCTCGGGCGGGCGCACGGTGGGCGAGGGCGGAACGACCGGCGGCTGGTCCCCCCGTCCCACCGTGACCGCCGACGACTCGCTGTCCCTGGAGGCGCAGGTCTTCCTGCTGTGGGTGCAGCTGGTGCTCGACCGCCGTCAGACCGCCACCACGATCGCCGCCACGACCGGCGGCGCGGCGGCGGCCGGCAGCAGCTGACCGGCCGCTGCCGGTCCGTCGTCCGGGGAGGGGATGATCGGTCCGGGACGCGCACGGGCGTCCCGGCAGCAGCACGACGGAGGGGGCCCATGGCCGGCCGGGGACGCATCCGAGCCGCGGACATCGCGCTGGTGCGCGAGCGCAGCCGGATCGACGAGGTGGTCGGCGAGCACCTGCAGCTCAAGCGCGCCGGAGGCGGCAGCCTCAAGGGCCTGTGCCCGTTCCACGACGAGAAGTCGCCGTCGTTCCACGTCACGCCCTCGCGCAACCTCTTCCACTGCTTCGGCTGCGGGGCGGGCGGCGATGTCATCAGCTTCGTCCAGCAGATCGACCACCTGAGCTTCACCGAGGCGGTCGAGCGGCTGGCGGCGCGGGCGAACATCGACCTGAAGTACGAGGACGACGGCGGCCGACCCACCGGTGCGCCCGATCGTGCCCAGGCCGGGCAGCGCGCGCGGCTGGTCGCCGCGAACACCGAGGCCGCGCACTTCTACGCCGAGCAGCTGCGCAGCCCCGAGGCGGCGCCGGCCCGGCAGTTCCTCGCCGACCGCGGTTTCGACCGGCAGGTCGCCGTCGACTTCGGCTGCGGCTACGCGCCCGGCGGCTGGGACGCGCTGACCCGGCACCTGCGCGGGAAGGGCTACACCCAGCAGGAACTGGTGACGGCGGGGCTGGCCAAGGAGTCCTCGCGCGGCACGCTCATCGACCGCTTCCACCGGCGGCTGGTCTGGCCGATCCGCGACATCACCGGCGACGTCATCGGGTTCGGCGCCCGCAAGCTCATGGACGACGACCCCGGCCCCAAGTACCTCAACACCCCCGAGACGCCGCTGTACAAGAAGAGCACCGTCCTCTACGGCATCGAGCGGGCCAAGCGCGACATCGCCCGGCGGCACCAGGCCGTCGTCGTCGAGGGCTACACCGACGTCATGGCCTGCCACCTGGCCGGGGTGACGACGGCGGTCGCCTCCTGCGGCACCGCGTTCGGGCCCGAGCACATCAGCGTGCTGCGGCGGCTGCTCATGGACCAGGACGAGTTCCGCGGGGAGGTCGTCTACACCTTCGACGGCGACGCCGCGGGACAGGCGGCGGCGATGAAGACGTTCAAGGAGGACCAGCGCTTCGTCGCGCAGACGTTCGTCGCCGTCGAGCCCGACGGCCGCGACCCGTGCGAGCTGCGCCAGGCGCACGGTGACGCCGCCGTCCGCGACCTGGTGGCCCGGCGGACGCCGCTGATCGAGTTCGTGCTGCGGACGACGCTGGCCGAGTACGACCTCGACACCGTCGAGGGCCGGGTGGCCGCGCTCGACCGGACCGCGCCGCTGCTCGCCCAGGTCAAGGACCACGCGCTGCGCCCGGCCTACGCCCGCCGGCTGGCCGGCCTGATCGGGGACACCGACGAGGCCGAGGTGCTCGAGCGGGTCCGCCGGATCACCGGCGGGGAGACCGCCCCGCCCCGCCGGCCGCGGACCCCGAAGCGCACGCCCGACGACGCCGCGCTCGCCGTCGAACGCGAGGCGGTCAAGGCGGCGCTGCAGGTGCCCGAGATCGCCGGGCCGTCGTTCGACGCGGTGCCGCCGGCCGCCTACACCGACCCCGACTACGCCGCCGTTGCCGCGGCCGTGGCGCAGGCCGGGGGAGCGGCGGCCGCCCGGGTGTCGGGTCCGGCGTGGTTGGACGAGGTGGCCGCGCACTGCGACCGGGAGACCGCCCGCGCGCAGCTGACCGCGCTGGCGGTGGAGCCGCTGCGCTCGGTGGGCGAGGCCGACGCCGGGTACGTCACCGCGGTGCTCGCGCGGCTTCAGGAGATGGCCACCGTCCGGCAGGTGACCGCGCTCAAGGCCAAGCTGCAGCGGATGAACCCGGTCGAGCAGGGCGACGAGTACATGCGCGCGTTCTCCCGGCTGATGGCGCTCGAGCAGGAGGCCATCTCGCTGCGGCAGCGGGCGATCGGCGGGCTGACGTGAGCCTCGGAGCGCGGCTGCGCCGGCGGCTCACCCGCCCGCCCGAGCCGGTGCGCGCCGTCGTCCAGGGCTCGACGGACGCCGACGAGCGTGTGCTGGCCTGGGGAGAACTCGTGCGCGGGCAGGGCTGGCTGGTGGCGACCAGCCGCGGGCTGCGCGTGGTCCCGGCCGGACTGCCGTTCGAGGAGGCGGCGGGGGTGGACGTGCTGCGCTGGCACGAGGTCGGGTCGGCACGCTGGGCGGCGACCAACGACGGTGGCGGGACGTTCACCGTGACCGCGCTGACCGAGGTCGAGCCCGGCGTGCAGGCGCGCGAACCCGCCGAGCGGTACGCGCTCACCGACGCCGGCGAGCTGCCGGCCGTGGTGCGGCGGCGGGTCGACCAGACCGTGGTCGCGAGCCGCCGCTCGCCGCTGCCCGGTGGGGGAGGGGTGCTGCTGGTGGCCCGGCGCGTGCCCGGTCAGGCCGCCCGTGAGTGGACCGTCGTGTTCGACGACGACGCCGACCGCACCGACCCGGAGGCCCGTGCCGTGGCGCGCGCCAAGCTGGAGGAGGCGCTGGCCGCCGAGCAGCCCGGCTGAGCCGCCCTCGCGGGCTGCCGTCGCGGGCCGCCCGGCGGCGCGCCCGGCTCAGCCGACCGGGGGCGGGTCGGCGGGCAGCGCGGTGAGGTCGGGGGACTCGGTGGTCGTCGCCGGAGGCGTCGTCGTCGTGCCGGTGCTGCGGACCGCGGTGGTGTCGGCCCCCGTGTCGCGGCCCATCTTCGACTTCACGGAGCTGATGGCGTCGTCGGCGCGGGCCTGGGCCATGCCGGCCAGTCCCTGCAGCTGCGGGTTGTCCTTGGCGTCGGACCACAGGCCGAGGATCTGCTCGTAGCGCTCGCGCCCGGCCTTCGCGCCGAGGACGTAGCCGGCACCGAAGCCGAGGAGGAAGGAGAACTTGGCCACGGGGACCTCCGTGTTCGAGACGTGAACGACCTGTTGATCACGCTACGGGCGGACGCCACCGTTCGCGATCGGAGGAGCCTGCGCAGGGCGCCCGGGGCCGTCAGGTACTCTGGACCTGCGCGCGGGCCACGCCCGCCCGTCCCCCGTAGCTCAATTGGCAGAGCATGCGACTGTTAATCGCAGGGTTATTGGTTCGAGTCCAATCGGGGGAGCACCACCGCAGGTCAGCGGCCTGACGTGGTCGCGGGGCCGGGCCTCACGACCAACTTACGACCAACAAACGAGCGGACCGCCCACCTTCGGCGGGGCATCCCTTCGCGGGCGGTGGTCACCGAGCGGGTCGACGACGAGGACGTGCCGGCGCCGCGGTGGTCGACCTCCCCGAGCTGTGCGTCGGGGTCGGAGCGCCTCACCGCGCTCGAAGGCGGACACGCTCCGGCGGCACGCTCGTGAGGCGACCGTCCAAGCCGTGGTCGCGCAGCGGGGCCCAGGTGACTGTGGAGTGCAGTCGAACCCGTCGGCGCAGTCGCCACGCCATCTGATGCTTCGACCACCGCCGGCCGTCGTTTCCGCTCCACGTCCCGTGGCGAGTGGAAACGAAGACATTGCGCCGTTAGGTCCTCGGGCTCTGCCAGAGTCCGCGCAGGTATCACTGTCATGTATCACGACAGTGGCTCTAGCCTCCTAGGAAGTGCACCCAGGGGGATGGCCATGGCCGCTCGGACGCGAGGCGCGCAACCTTGCGCCTCAATCCGTCTGATGATCGCACTGCTCCACTTCGTGCTTCCCCTGTTGCTCTTGGGAGCCTGCGGTGATGCGCCGCCAGATCCTCCGACGCCGCCGCCGGGCACCTTGCCGCCGCAGGGGTCTGCTCCTTCGGCGCCGCCAACGAGGACCTCCCCACCGCAGGTTTCTTCCGACAGATTGGTCGGACGGCGGTCAGGCCATTGTCATCCCCGCAACCGAGGCCTTGCGTCTCGTATTCACATCACACGGCGCATCGCGTTCCGAAACGTGTTGACGACGAGCACAACGACCTTCGACGGACTCTGCAGCCGCCGGATTGAAGTCGATAAGCTTCGAAGACGTGTCTATGTGCTGTGTGTCCTGCTGCGCTCTTGCTGGGACCCCCTGCCGGTGAGCTGTGTCATGTACTGCGTGATTCGGTGGTCTTGGCCGAACACCCGGTGACTGCGCCGCAGGGTCTCCTCGCCCAGGTCGCGGGCCGCCTGCACCTCACCCAGCCCGGCCAGGGCGGACGTGAGGGCGGCCGCGGCCCAGAGGGTGATCGCGTGGTCGGAGCCGAACACCCGGCGACAGCGCCGCAGCGTGTCCTCGCCCAGGTCGCGGGCCGCCTGCGCCTCACCCAGCTCGGCCAGGGCGGAGGTGAGAGCGGTCGCGGCGAGCTGGGTGGTCGCGTGGTCGGGGCCGAGCATCCGGCGGCTGCGCTGCAGGGTGTCCTCGCCCAGGTCGCGGGCCGCCTGAGCCTCACCCAGCTCGGCTAGGGCGGAGGTGAGAGCGGCCGCAGCCGACAGGGTGAGCCCTTGGTCCGGCGCCAACACCCGGCGGCAGCGCTGCAGGATGTCCTCGCCCAGGTCGCGGGCCGCCTGCGCCTCGCCCAGCCCGGCCAGGGCGATAGTGAGGAAGACCCCCGCCCACAGCGTGATCGCGTGATCCGGGGCCAATACGCGACGACAACGCTCCAAGGTGTCCTCGCCCAGGTCCCGGGCCGCCCGGGCCTCACCCAATCCGACCAGGGCGGTAGTGAAGGCGGCCGCCGCCAACAACGTGGTCGCGTGGTCGGGTCCGAACACCCGGCGACAGCGTTCCAGCGTGTCCTCGGCCAGATCACGGGCCGCCTGCATCTCACCCAAGGCGGCCAGGGCGGAGGTGAGGGGGGCCGCCGCCCGCAGCGTGGTCGCGTGGTCGGGTCCGAACACCCGGCGACAGCGTTCCAGCGTGTCCTCGCCTAGGTCACGGGCCGCCTGCGCCCCACCCAGCATCTCGAGTACGAGGGTGAGAGCAGCCGCCGCAGCCAGGGTGGTGGGATGGTCGGGGCCCAGCATGCGGTGGCTGCGCTGCTGAGTGTCCTGGCCCAGGGCGCGGGCCGGCCCTGCCTGACCGAGCCCGCACAGGGCCAAGGTGACAGTGCTTGCGGCGGCGAGGGTGTCGGGATGGTCCGGTCCGAGGCTGGCTCGCCAGCGGTCGAGCAATTGCGCGGACACATCCCGACTGGCGGAGCTGTCTCCCCTGGCCTGCAGGTAGCGGGCGGTGTCCAGAATGAAGCGCCGGTAAGCGGAAGAGGATTCACCCTGCGGGCTGGTGGCCAGCACGTGGGCAGCGAGCTGGGCGTAGCCCGGCCAGCTGACAGGGTCTTCTGGGTCGCCGGGGGCGGCGGCGGCCAGCAGCGCGACCACCCGCTCGGCGGTGGCCTGCTGCCGGTCGCCGGGCATCTGGTGGCGGATGACCGACTGGACCAGCCGGTGCACCTGAAAACCAGCGGCGGAGCGGCGGGCCAGGGAGTAGCCGACCAGCGCGCCGACGGTGTCGGCGAGTGCGTCGGCGTCGGCGGCGGTGGCGCGCAGCCGCTCGTCGAGCAGTTCCGGGTGATCGCCGATCAAGGTCAGGGGGATGGGTTCGGGGGCGAGGAGGGCGGCCAGCTCCAGCAGCGCCACCGCGGCTGGGTCTTCGCGGCGAAGTCGGTCGAGCGCCAGCGCCCAGGTGGTGTCGATCCGCCCGGCATAGCCGACCACCTCACCCTTGCTGAGCAGGGTGGCGCGGCGGGTGCGGAAGCGGCGCAGATAGTCCGCCGGCGGCAGGTCGGTCTGCTCCAGATACCCGGCGGCCTGCGCGGCGGCCAGCGGCAGGTCGCCCAGTTCGGCGGCGAGCTTGTCGGCCAGCTCCCGGCTCAGGGCCGGGATCCGCGCGCGCAGCAGCGCCACCGTCTCGGCCCGGGCCAGAATGTCCACCTCCAGCCGGCCGCCGAGGGCACCCCAGCCGGGGTAGCGGGAGGTGATCAGCACGTGCCCGGACCCGCCGGGCAGGTAGTCGGCGATGTCGGCCGGCCGCTCGGCGTTGTCGAATATCAGCAGCCAGCGGTCCCGATCGCGCAGCTCGGCCAGCAGCCGCTCGACAGTGTCTGCCGCGGTGGGCCCTTGAGGGAGGTCCAGCCGAGCGGCCAGGCGGGCGAGCTGGCCGGGGATGAGCACCGGCTGCTCGGCGTCGATCCACCACGCCAGGTCGTAGTCGGCGGCGAATCGGTGCACGTACTCGATGGCCAGCTGGGTCTTGCCCACTCCGCCCAGGCCGTGCAGCGCTTGCACCACCAGGGAGGCCTCACCTGACCGCAGCCGCTGGTGCAGCTGGTCGAGCAGGCCGGCCCGACCGGTGAACCACGGATTGCGGGTCGGCGCGTTCCACACCCGCGGCGACCGGGCGGCCGGCGGCGGGCCGAGCGCCGAGTCCTGGGCCAGGATCGCGGTCTCCAGCCGGCGCAGCTCGCTGCCCGGGTCGAGGCCGAGCTCCTCGGCGAGGATCATGCGCAGCTGCTGGCCGGCGGCCAGCGCGTCGGCCTGCCGGCCGCACCGGTACAGCGCCAGCATCCGCTGGGCCCACAGCCGCTCCCGCAGCCGATTCGCCCGGCAGAGCTGCTCCAGCTCGCCGACCAGCTCGGCGTGCCGACCGCAGGCGAGATCCGCCTCGACCCGCGCCTCCACCGCGGCCAGCCGCGCCTCGGCCAGCCGGGCCGCCTCCCCGACCAGCCGCGTCTCCGACGCTTCGGCCAGCCGGTCACCGCGCCACAGCGCCAGCGCGGCGCGCAGGGCCGCCGCCGCGGCGCGGGCCGATCCGGCCGCCAACTGCGCGGAACCGCGGGCGGCCAGCGCCGCGAAGCGGTCCACGTCGACATCCACCTCGTCGCCGGCCAGCACATACCCCGGAGACCGGGCGAGGATGGCGTGGTCGCAGCCGGCCGCGGCCAGGCCCTTGCGCAGCCGGGAGATCAGCACCCGCAGCGACACGCCCGCTGACTCCGGAGGATCCTCGCCCCACAGCGCGTCGATCAGCCGCTCGGCGGCGACCACCCGCCCGGCGTCCAGCGCGAGCAGCACCAGGATCAGTCGTTCCTTCGCCGCCCCGATCCGCACCGGCCGGTCGCCGCACTCCACCTCCAGCGGGCCCAGCAGGCGAACGACCAGCCGCATGCCGCTCAGGCTATTCCCGCCGCGGCCGACCCAGGCGGCGGGACGCAACGCTCCCGCTACCCCCGCGCTACAGCGGAGCCCGAGTGTTCAGACCTGCAGACACACCGTCTGCAAGAGCCCACAGGAGGAAGCTGTGACCGCAGTCGCAACGTATTACCAACTGCTCGATGAAGAAATCGAGCTGACGAGAAGCGAAGGCGAGGACGACGGGACGTTCACACAGTCCGTCGGAGTCGATCCGGCGTCGGGGGAAGGTGCTGCGCTGACCTGGATGGCGCGGCGCAAGGGGAGCGGAAGCGTGACCTACACCGTCACTCTGAACGACATCCGGCTGAACACCTACACCGTCACCTCGGCCGATCGGTTCGCCGTCCAGGAGACCATCGATACGGATCGCGTCATCAAGGGCGACAACAGGGTCGTCTTCGAGGTGACGAGCACTACCGGTACCCTGGGGCTAAGCGATGTCATGTTGTGGCACCGGGTGAACGTGTAGTCCGGACCGGTGGGCTCGCCATGATCCGAGCTAGCCTCGATATTCTCCCGATCTTGATCAGATCGCGCGGTTGATTCGGTGGACACCCTCCCTCGCAGGGCGTCTGCAGAGTCGTGACGTGCGGCTGTGAACTCGGGTGTTGCGGGCGGGCTCGGGGCCTGCGGTGATCTGGCGCTGTCTGAAGTCACCGAATCGCCGGAGGCGCCCGTGCCCGCATCGCGCCTGTCCGTGGTCACCGACGTCGTTCAAGCCGTAGATGAGCCGGGCGCCGAGTTGTCCGCGGCCGACTCAGGGCGGGTGCTGGCCGCGCCGACGGCCGGCTTGAAGAACAGCAACGGCGGAGGTTACGGACGCTGCTGACGGGTGGCGTGGGGCGCGCTATGCCGATGGCATGTGCTATCCCGATAGTGGCGGGCTGATCGCCGAGGAGCGGGCCCGGCGAGAACAGGTGCGGCGGGTCGCGGCCGAGTGGATCGAACAAGAGGGCGACCCGCCACCTACCCACCGGTAGAGCAAGGTATTGCCCGTACTGGACTTGGGCGCCCTCGAGAGAAGGAAACAATGGACCCGTTGATCACGTTTTATCAAACGCTGGCCGGAACTAGCTTCACCCTTCTCAGTCTATGGTTGGGGGTCTTGCAGTTCGCCCACGGCGGCTGGCGCACCGATCCCCGTAGGCACCGATGGGGCACGCACGCCGCCTTGCACTTCTTCCTGCCGGGCATGGCCAGCCTGGCCTCCATGCTCGCCGCCGGAACCAGCGGCCTGATCTGGCGCGTCACATTCGTCGTGGCCGGATTGGCTGGACTGATAGAAGCGGTGTCCTTCCTGCGCGCTCCCAATGGTCCA
Source organism: Geodermatophilus sp. SYSU D00710 (assembly GCF_054050195.1). Classification (NCBI taxonomy): domain Bacteria; kingdom Bacillati; phylum Actinomycetota; class Actinomycetes; order Geodermatophilales; family Geodermatophilaceae; genus Geodermatophilus; species Geodermatophilus sp. SYSU D00710. Next base: position 9,706 of record NZ_JBJGYX010000058.1, on the reverse strand, counting down.
AAGGCGCCATCGTTCAGGGCTCTGCGCTTTGTCGATCCGATCCTCTATGGGCTGATGGTCGTAGCTGCGGTCCTGCCACGAGGCACGTTCGCCCTGCCCCCCTTGCAGATACCAGGCATGGTCACCGGCGCGCTGTTCCTGGTGGGACTGTGCTACGTCTGGCTGGCGCTCGCCGAGCGCCGCCCGGAGGATGCCGCCACGAACCAGCAGGCTGATACCACCGCTGCCGAGAACGCGTCTCTCCAACCCGGGCCGGTCCGCGTCGCCCAGCCTTGAGCGCCCGGCTCCTGAGCTCGACAGTGGCGATGTGAACTGCCCCGGCGAGTCCGGAGACTCTGGGATGCCCCCGGTTCGGTGGACTCGTGGCCGATTGAAGCATCCGGTATCCGAGTCAGCGGACTCCTCACTACTCACCCCCGGCGCGGACGCCGTCATCGACCTCGGCCCGGCGCAGCCACTTGCCCACCGTCTCGGTGGAGGCGATGCCCAGCTTCTGAGCCACCGAGCGCATCGCTCCTAACTCGGTGACGTGATCTGGCCGGGACCGGCGTCCGGATCGGCGACGGCAGCGCGGGTGCCACGGCGGCGGTTCGCGGTCGCGGTACTGAGCTGCCACGTGGAGCGCCGGGCGTTCGGGCTCTCACCCGGTTTCTGGACGTGACGGCGGATCGGCTGGGAGATGAGCCGGGCGACGCTCGATGGGCGCCAGCGCCGATTCGCCGGGGTGCGGAAGCCCTCGGCGTCCAGCGCCGCGGCGATCGCGTCGATGGACACCCCGTCCCGGTGCAACTGTTGCAGTCTCTCGACGCCGTGCGTGTCGGCGGTGCCGCGCTTCCCGCGCCTCGTTGTCCTGGCACGGACGGCGGCCCCACGTGCCGGGGGGAGAGGCCACTCGCGCAGGCTGGACAGGTCGGACAGGGGAGGGGCGGACCCCACAGCGTGCCCTGGCCGGTGCCACAGCCGAGTACCTCGAGGAGGGCGGCTTACCCCGCGGTTTCCACTCCCTCAGCGAGGACGTCGACCCCCAAGGTTCGGCCCACGCGACGATGGCCCGCGCGTCCCGCTGTTCGGTGATGTGTGGTGGCGGAGATGACCGCCCCGGCGGACGACGTCCCGGAGTCGGTGATCACCAGCAGCCGGAATCCGCTGGCTGCACTGCGGGCCCGGATGGTGTGGCCATCACGGACCGGGCCGTGTGCCGGCGACGAAGCTCCGATCGATCTTCAGCGCGGAGACCGGGAGGTCGCGCAGGCTCGCCAGGGAGCTGTAGCCCGTGCCGAAGTCGTCCCTGGCCACCCGAACCCCCTTCTCGCCAAGACGGTGGAGCAGCCCAGCCGCGAGGTGGGGGTCGCGCGCGATCGCCGTCTCGGGGTCGTGGACGCGTCGGCGTCGCGCAGGTCATAACGCACGACGTGACGTCCGCCGCGAGCCAGGGCCTCGCAGAGCGCGTCGGGCCAGGAGAGCATGGTCGGACCGCCCACGAGCAGCACGAGGGGCGCCGCCGCATCGCCGAAGTGCTCGCCCCCGAGCTCGACGCCGTCGGGCGTGCGGAACGAGCGGACCGTCGGATGCATCGTCTCTCCTCGATCTGCGGTGACGGCGCCCTCCGCGCCGCCCCGGCGATGAGAGGTAGACCCGAGGAAGCGGGCCGGCTCATCGCTGCTGACTAGGCGAGCCAGGTCGCGGCCACGTGCGGCCGTCAAAGCCCGTCGGCGCAGCCAGAGTCGAGGAGAGGCGTCAGGGCGCACCGGCGCCTGCGGGCGACCTCAACTGAGAAGCCGGGATGCGGACAGGGCCGGGGCGGTCCTGTTGGCGGGCTTCCTTAGTGTCGCCCGAGTTTCTTTTTCCGGAGATTGATGCCTCCATCATCCTGAATCCTGAGCGGTTCAAGCGGCCTATTCAAGCTCGACGCTTGTGCAGTCCGTCCCCTTGAGTAGGCGACCCGCGCAGGTCCAGCCGTACGCCTCATAAGCTGAGCCAGCCGGACTCTCCAAGTACAACGAGTAGCAGGCCTCTTCGTCCCCGTGCTCGCAGTCGTCCCATAGGGCGTCGAGGACCGGATCGTCGCCGTAGCTCAATGTGTCCGTCGCAGCACCCGTCGTCGTCAACGGCAGTGTCACCCCTGTCACGACAAGCAGGAGGCCAGCCGTGACGATGCCGATCCCGCGAGCCCGCCCAGGTGGATCGTCTGGACCAGTCGGCCCGCCGGAATTCCGCGAGTACATCGCGATTTGCTCAACGTCGCCCCGCCGCACAGCCTGACCGGCTGCCCTGTCGACAGCCACTAGCCGCAACTCCCGCAGGGCTTGCGTCGTGCGGTATAGGTGATTGGCGCGTGGCAGCAGCTTGCGGTCGGCGAAGGCGTGAACACTAACCCCTTCCCGCACCCACAGCACGATCCCGCACTTGCGGAAACGGTAATGCAAGCTGACGAGCAGCGGCAACAGCAGCACCCCGCCTGTCACCATGAGCACCACGGAGATGATTGTCACGGCCCAACCGGAGGTCAGTCGCAAAGGGAGACCGATGCCCAGAATGGCGACGAGGAACAGCCACACCGTCGCGGCAACGTAGAGAAGCCATCGCGATGGCTGTACGACGACCCCGCTGTTGACATGTTCCAGTCCGCCATCCTGATACGTGACTGCGCCCAGCAGGCCAACTCGTAGCGTGGCGATTCGGCGATCAGTCACAGCGGCAAAGCTGTGAGTGCCAAAACCCCACATGCCCAGCACGCCAAGGTAGTCGCTATCCCGCACGGTCTCACCAGGGGGTAAGAACTGGCCGAACATCGTGTCAATCGCCGAACGATCGCCGCGCTTGGCGCGATCCAGCAGACTCGGCTCAATCCGCAGCAACCCCCCGCGAGGAGCCTTGGCAGGGGTTGGTGTTGGCGTCGTACTACTGGTCGGGGTATTCGGGTCCATCGCGGTCCCTCTCCTGACAGCTAGCTAGCGGTCTCGGAATAGCCGGCGCAGTCGCCCGATAGGGCGTCGACGGGACCAGTCCTCCGGGGGCACGTCTCGGATCGACACCTGGGGATTGCCCTCCCGGGAAGGCGAGGACGCTGGTGTCTGAGCGATGGCGCCGGGTTTGATCAGTCCGGCGACGCTCTCGACTATCCGGTCCAGGTGCTGCTCGAACGGAGGAGTGATCGCGTCCAGCCAGTGCACGACGCCCAGGAAGTGCTGGAACGAGCGGCCCATCTCCACGTCCTCGATGCGCAGCGGCAGCACGGGAATTCCCAGATGAACCGCCCGCTCGACCTCCCGCACCATGTGCTTGGACGCGTTCGCGCCTGCGGAGAAGACAACGACGAGTAGGCCGCACTGCTCAAGGGCGGCGACGATCGCCTCACTCCACATCTCGCCGGGGGGCGCATCGCGATGGGCTGTCCAGCAGCGGACTGCATGCTCTTCCAAGGCGCCGCAGACTGCGTCGGCCACCGGCTTGTCGCGAGAGCAGTAGGAGATGAAGACGTCGTGGGCCACGGGGCCCTCCCTGGGCTGTCACCGGCGGCCGGCGCTGGAGCACATCCAGGCTGCTACCAACACCGCGGGCTGTCCACGAGCCTGCCTTCGGTACCGGCGCATCGCTCCACGGGTGACCACGGTGCGCGGGGCAGCACGACATCGCTGAGTGTGTCCACCGGGTGTTGGCCCGCGGCGCCCGCTTACAGCGCGGGTTCATGCGGACCAGCCACTCACCGGACGGATCGAGCAGCCGGCCGTCGAAGACCCGATCGGGCACTGCCGTTCCGTTCGGGCGACGGTGCTGAACACGCCGTCCTCGGTCAGGGGTCTGATCGGCACGTCCAGTCCGGCGATGTGCAGCCCGTGGCGGTCCCACCTCCACCTGGTGGGTGGGAGCCGCACGGGTCGGGTCCACGTCCGCGACGCGACCAACTTACGACCAACAAACCGCCCTTGACGCCCGACAATGACCAACGCCGCCCGATCACTTGAACGGTCACTGAGCTGCACGTTCGTCGCAGGCCACTCGTTGCCGACGACCTCAAGATCAACCCGCAGGGTTGGAGCCTGACCCGGTTCTCCGGACACGTCGGGTGAGGTGATCATGCCGCGATCAGAGCGGCGGTGTGAAGCTTTTCGAACTGCACGGGACTGAGGTAGCCGAGCGCGGAATGCCGCCGGCGAGGGTTGTAGAAGGCCTCGATCCACTCGAAGATCGCCGATCCGAGATCGCCCTTGCTGTCCCATCGCTGCCGGTCGAGCAGTTCGCGTTGCATGGTCGACCAGAAGGACTCCATCAGGCCGTTGTCGACGCTGGAGGCCACCCGGCCCATCGAGCCCAGCAGGCCGGCGGCGCGTAGCCGGTGGCCGAAGATCCAGGACGTGTACTGACTACCGCGGTCGCTGTGCACCACTGCGCCGGGGGCCGGTCGGCGGCGCCAGCGGGCCATCTCCAAGGCGTCGACGACCAGCTCTGAACGCATGTGGTCGGCGATCGACCAGCCGACGACGGTGCGGCTGAACACGTCGAGGACGGCGGCGCAGTAGACCTTGCCCTCGGCGGTGGGGTGCTCGGTGATGTCGGTGACCCACAGCCGGTCCGGGGCATCGGCGACGAAGCGGCGCTGCACCAGGTCGGCGTGCACGGCCGGCGCCGGTCCCGCTCGACGGTGTTTGCGCCGGTGGCAGACGCCGGCCAGGCCGGCGGTGCGCATCAGCCGGGCCACCCGCTTGCGACCGCAGACCATCCCGAGCCCCTGGCGCAGCTCCGCGTGCACCCGTGGTGCGCCGTAGGTCCCCCGCGAGGCGGTGTGGACCTCGATGATGGTCGTGCTCAGCTGCTCGTCGGTGACCTGGCGGGGGCTCGGTGGCCGGTTTCGCCATTCGTAGTAGCCCGACCGCGAGACCCGCAGCACCCGGCAGGCCACCGTGACATCGACTCGCAGGTCGGGGTCATCGGCGAGCTCTTGGACCAGCCGGTAGATCATTTTGGGCCGGGGAAGGCCTCCCGGGCGAAGTAGGCACTGGCCCGCTTGAGGATCTCGATCTCCATCGCCTGCACCCGGTTCTCCCGGCGCAACCGCACCAACTCGGCCCGCTCATCGGTGGACAGCCCCTCGGCGCGGCCGGTGTCGATGTCGTCCTGCTTGAGCCACCGCCGCAGGCACGACTCGGCGATGCCCAGGTCGTGGGCGATCTCGGCGATCGACTTCTCCCGCCGGCGGGCCAGCTCCACCGCTCTGCGACGGAACTCCGGTGGCTTGGCTGCAGGCATCCAGGACTTCTCTCCGAGGCGATCCTCGCCTCAGATCAGGTGTCCGGAAAACCGGGTCAGGCTCCGTTATTGGTTCGAGTCCAATCGGGGGAGCACCACCGCAGCTCAGCGGCCTGACGCGGTCGTGGGCCCGGGCCCCACGACCAATTCACGACCAACAAGCGAGCGGACCGCCCGCCGCGGGCGAGAGTCATCCCCCCGCGGACGGTGGCCGTCGAGCGGATGAACGGCCAGGACCTGCCGCCGTCGCGGCGGTCGACCGCCCGGGCGTGGATCGGGCTGGCAGTGCCTTGGAAGACGTTGCATTAGTTCGTTGGGAGTCGTCGGGCGCAGATGAGGGTGACGGCCAGTCGGGCCAGCGCGGTGATGGTCGTGGCGGTGCGGTCGTAGCGCAGGGCGAGGCGTTTGTAGGACAGCAGCCAGCCCAAGGTGCGTTCGACGACCCAGCGGTGCCGGCCGAGGCGGGCGCTGGAGTCCCGGCCGAGGCGGGCGATCCGGGCGGTGATCCCGCGGCGGCGCAGGTAGCGGCGAACCCGCGGATTGTCATAGCCCTTGTCCCCGTGCAGCTTGACCGGTCGTCGTCGCGGATGGCCGCGCCCGCCCCGCTTGATCGCCGGCATGCCGTCCAGGAGCGGTTCGACGAAGAGGCTGTCGTGCCGGTTCGCGGCCGAGACCAGCACGTTGAGCGGGAAGCCGTGCGCGTCGATGAGCAGGTGGTACTTGCTGCCGGCCTTGCCGCGGTCAGTGGGATTCGCCCCGGTCAGCTCACCCCCCTTCTCGCCCGGACGCTGACCGAGTCCAGGCTGGCCCGCAACCAGTCCAGCCGGCCGCGTTCACCGAGCCGGCCCAAGACGGCCTGGTGCAGTCGATCGAAGACGCCGGCGTCGGCCCACTCGTGCATCCGCCGCCAGCAGGTCCAGCCCGACCCGTAGGCGAGCTCGCCCGGCAGCTGGGCCCAGCCGATGCCGGTGGAGAGCACGAACGCGATGCCCTCCAGCACGTCCCGGTTAGACGTGCGAGGCTGACCGGTGCGGCCGTGCACCGCCGGCTTGCGCGGCGGGATCAGCGGCTCGACCAGCGCCCACAGCTCGTCACTGATCAGCCGCGGCGGCGGGGAAGACACCGACGACGACAGACACCGACGACGACATGGCCCGCACCCTGCGCCGACGTCTCGTGGGCGGACAGAGCCCGAGGACCTACTTCCGCAACGTCTTCTTAACCCGTCCTGAGGCGGACGCGCTCCAGCGGCCACACTGCCGGGGACCGCCCCGGGCCGCACGGTCACCGTCACCGCGTCCACGGCGGTCCGCGCACCGAACCGCTTCGTCAACTCCCGCAGCTCGATCACGACACCGACGCCAGGGACGCTGACCGGTCGGCCGCGTCACCCGCCGGACCGGTCCTGCCGTGGCTCTCGGGTACTACGCGGCCGGGTTCCGCCCCGGGCCCGGCCGCACCTGTGCCAGCCGGCGCGCCAGCTGCGCCCGGGCGTTGAACGCCGTCTTCATCAGACGGTCGGCAGGCGAGCCGTCGGCCGGGAACATGCCCAGCTGCCGTGCGTACTCCATCTGGTCGAACGCGACGAACCCGCTGCGGATGCGGCCCTCCCGGACGACGAAGTGGTCCATGCCCTCGAGCGCGATCGCCTTCCCGGTCGGCGCTATGCCCTGCAGCGGGCCACGATGGGTCCCCGTCAAGCGCCAGTGGACGAACACGTCCTCACCGTGCTCGGCGAGAGCGAGGATCTCGACGTGGAAGTCGGGCATCCCGGTGAACGTCTCCACCCAGAAGCGCACGATCTCGTCCGCGCCCCGGCAGACCCGCTGCGGGAAGTGGCTCACGGACTCGTCGTCGTAGATCTGCCGCAGTGACGAGGAGTCGTGCGCGTTCAGCCGGTCGAACGTCCAGCGGATGACCGACTGAGGCGAGACGTCGCCGGGTGCCGGGGAACTCATGGGGCAGCCTGGCACCGGGGTCGTCGCCGTGACAACGGACTTCTCGTGCGGCTCCCTCGCGGCAGGCCCCGCCGCGCCGCCGTGCCGCCGCCCGGCGCTCAGGCGGCGGCCTCCGGCTGCGGAGAGAGCCGGCGCAGCACGTCGGCCAGCGTGATGACGCCGAGCACCGCACCGCCGTCGGTGACCACGGTCAGGTGGTTGCGGGTCTCGCGCGTCGCCTTGAGCGCGGCGCCACGGGTCGGCACCGTCAGCGCCGGCAGTTCCGCCGCAGGCGGGCTCGAGGTCAGCGCACGACCGTGCCGCTGCGCCGGCCGGATCCCTCGGCCGGCCGGCGCCTCACCCACCGCGGGGGACGCGCTGAAGCGCAGCGTTGCACTTGCTGTCCGGGCCTGCCGGCGTTCGAGTGGTCGCGGCGGTCGACCCACATGGACAACCACCGCGTCAGACCTGCTGCGGACCCCGGAACGGCGTGTTGGCCGGCAAGGTCAGGACCTGCATCTGGCCCGCGGAGGACGCCGGGGATGCGACTGCAAGGGTCATGACGTCCGGCGTCACCGACGACGGCGGGTGATGTTCCCGCTGGAGGCCACGGAAACCGACCACGTCGAGACCTGCTCCGAGCGCCGCGAGCGCCGCCTTCCCATGCATGGCACCCCCCATCACATGGCAAGCCGGGTGCAGCCACGGTGGCCGCGGGGCCGCGGGGCCGCGGGGCCGCGCATCCGGCCGACGGCGCGTCGGCCACCGTTGTGCGCCGACACGCCGCCACGGTGACGCATGCCCACACCGCCCGGCGAGGTCGGTGGTCTCGGTCAGGGGCAGTCGCGGCTGGGTCCCCAGGTGGTGCAGCAGCAGGGCCTGCCCTGCCGGCGGCACCGTCCGGCGCAGCCGGAGCGCGCCGGTCGCCAGCGCGGTGCCCATGCGGGACCGGCCGCCGCCGGAAGACTGTACGGCCGGCGCTGCTCAGGCCGCCGAGGTGGACCCGGCTCGACTCCGTGTCGTCACGGGTGCGGCGGCCGTTCCGGGCGGCGCTGCGTGCAGAACCGGTTCACGCCGTGCGATGGCCACGCGGCGGCGCGGCGGGTCCGGGTCTGCACGAGGAACGCCTTCCGGTGCCGTCGTCACCCTGTCCGTCACACGGGGGAGGGCGGGAGGAGGGCCGCGTGGCCGTCGACGAGGTGCACCAGCGGCGGACGGATGGTGACTGGGGGCGAACAGCGTCCGTGGCCGGGACGGTGGCCGCCATCGGGCTGTGCCTGCAGTCGTTGCTGTTCTTCCTGGACGCGAGTGTCCTGCCTGGCAACCCGCCGTTCCGGGAGACTCCCGCCGGCCGGGCCGCGGACCTGGCGACCTTCTTCGCGGCCAGGGCCGAGCGCCAGCACGATCTCCTGTGGAACATCGTGCTGCGTGACATCCTCGGCCCGGTCGCCGCGGTGGCACTGATCGTGCTGACCTATGCCGTCGTCCGCGCCCACGGCGGGGGACGGGCGGGGCCACAAGTCTGGGGACTGGTGCTCTCGGTCGGGGCGCTGTTCAAGGCGGTGGCCGACCTGGTGTATCTCAGCCAGCTCGCCGTGTGGCGGGACACCGGTTTCCTCACCGATCCGCCGGCGGACATCATCGCCGTCGGCCGCGCCTCCGACGCGGTGACCGGCATCGCCGACCTGCTGGAGCAGGCGGCCAACGTGACCGTCGCCGTCGGGCTGATCGGCCTGGCCGTGCTGCTGCCCCGGCTGCTGCGGTCGTTCGCCCGGGTGGTCGCGGCGCTCCTGCTCGTCCTCGCCGCCGCCGCTCTGGCCGGCTGGCCGGTGGTGTACGGCGTGCTCTCGCTCCTGGAGGGCGTCCTGCTCGTTCCCGTTCTGCTCGTCGCCACCGGCCGCTGGGCGGCTCATCCCGAGGCCGGGTGACGCCCTCCCCCCAGCGCGAGGGAACGCGCTCGGCATCGACGGGCCCTCCCAGCGCCTCGGCGGTCCCGCCGCCCTCGGCATGGGACGCGGACATGGCCCTGAGCTGCTCCGAGGTGCTGCAGCAGCGCTCGCCGGCTGCGTGTGGAGGGACGGCAGGAGCCGCTCGTGGTCGAGCGCCTTCCAGGGGCTCAGGCCGTGGGTCAGCCGGGCAGCGCCGGGGGTCGTCGACGTCGGTAGCCGCCGATGACGGTGGGCGGCGCCGACCTGCCGTGCCCAGGCCTCGTCGCAGCCTCGATCGCTGGCCTCGCCGCCGATCTCGACCGCCATGCACGGCAGTGTGCCGCCGCGGCCCCTCGCCGGCGAAGGGCGCCGGGCGCCGCTGCGCGCCCGCGAGGTAGCCACCTCCGCCGAGGTGACCAGGGGAGTACCGGATCACCGCACCGGACGCCTGACCGGACCGACCCCGCCCGGGGGGGGGGGGGGGGGGGGGGGGGGGGGGGGGGGGGGGGGGGGGGGGGGGGGGGGGGGGGGGGGGGGGGGGGGGGGGGGGGGGGGGGGGGGGGGGGGGGGGGGGGGGGGGGGGGGGGGGGGGGG
>NZ_JBJGYX010000057.1:0-32783 GCF_054050195.1 Geodermatophilus sp. SYSU D00710 | reverse complement strand
GTGGGCCCCTCATCGGCCGTCGGATAGCCCAGCACCCCCGGACCACCGGCAGCCCGGTAGGCCTTCAGGATCTCGCCCCGCACCACCTTCACCCCGGTCGCCGAGGACCAGTACAGCGAGCCGTACTGGAAGTCGCTGCTGAAGCCCTCGTTGGCCGTGGCCGTGTTGCCCCCGGTGGGGTAGCCGAGGGAGCCGGCCTGAGCGCCGAGGGACCGCCACCTGGCGAGCAGCTCGCCGCGGACCTCCCACGCTCCGGTTCCACCCGACCAGTAGATCGACCCGTGCTGGAAGTCGACCCAGAAGCCGGTGTTCCACGGTGCCGCGGTCTCGTCACCCGTGGGGTAGCCGAGCGGACCGCCCGGGCCGCCGAGGTCCCGGTACCGCTCGAGGTTCTCACCCCTGACCACATGGGCGCCGGTGTACTTCGACCAGTAGATGCCGCTGGCGGTGGCCCCGTCGCTGTAGCTGCCCAGGCAGCCCCCGCCGGGCAGGTCGCAGCGCACGTCCGACACGCGCGCACCGATGTCCATCCCCGCGGCGCGCAACGCCTGGTACTTCTCGGACACGGCAGTGGGGCCGTTGCTCTGGGTGGAGCCGAACCAATCGGTGAAGTAGTTGTAGAAGTTCCGGTTGCCGTACGACGAGCAACCGTCACCCCCGCCGTAACCGGCGTCGAGCGACGCCTTGTTGGGCACGTAGGGCGTGTAGTTGTACAGGCCTGCGGTCGCCTGGTTCTGGATGTAGACCTGGGCGCTGCCGCAGCCGGGGTTGTTCGGGTAGTACGCGATCGTGTTGGTCAGTCCGGCCCGATAGCCGTAGCGTGTCGGACGGGCCTGGTAGAGCTTGAACTGGCGTGCCGCCATGTACACCTGGTTCTGGAAGCCGTAGTACTGGGCGTCGCAGCCCTCCGGGGTGTCTGGACAGCCGTACCCCATGGCCTTGCGGAGGACGGTCGTCGACGGACCGCTCGAGGTGATGAGCCCCTGCTCCTTCTGCAGGGTGACCAGCAGGACCTGCGGGTTGATCCCGCACGACCGCGCGACTTTGTGGACGATCACCGCCGCCGTCTCCTGCCCGGCGCCCTGGTAGCCGTTGCAGTACCCATCGGCGGCATGGCCGGCCGTGTCCTGCCGGTAGCTCCTCAGGCACGTGGAGCCGCTGCAGTTGGCACCCTTGCTGTTCAGGAACGTCTGGATGTCCTCGACGCTCATCGTCGAGGAGTCGTAGAAGACGCCGTCGCTGATGATGTGGCCCGGGTCGAACAGTGACAGGTTCGCCGACTCGCGCAGGTCGCTCGGCCGGGGCAGGGAGACGACCGCGGTCACGAGGCCCAGCCCGAGAACGCAGAGGCCGGCGAAGAGCAGCCGCGAGCGGAACCTCACGGGACCACCACCGAGAACGGGGCGGACTCACCGGCCGTGTCCGGCGAGGAGTACCGGAGCACGCCCTCCCAGGGACCCGGGGTCAACTGGGCGCCGGTGACGCGCACCTCACCACAGCTGGTCGAGCTGGCGTCGGGGGTGGCGGTCGACTCCCCGGTGAGCACGACGCCGTCGCGGCTCAGGACGAGCGAGCAAGTGCCACCTTCCTCGATCAGGTCGCCGACGAACCCGCCGGTGACCACGGCCGACGCCGAGGGGTCCCAACCGGAGTACGTCGTGGTCACGGCAACTGTGGCCGGCTGCCCGGTGTCCGGGAGGTCGGTGTCCGGGAGCGCGTCGCCGGAGCTGTGCGTGCCAGCGCCGGAGGCGACCGGCGCCGACGTGGCCGCAGCGGATCCGGCGGCGTCCCCGGTGACCGGTGTCGACGGCGTGCCGGCCGGGGCCGACGGGCCGGCGAGGGACGAGTCGGTGGATCGGGCGTCACCGGTCCGGGACGCCACGACAGCCGCGCCGGCGCCCCCCAGGACGACGAACGCGAGGCTGACGGCGATGAGTGGCCGGCGCCGCCGGGCGGCACGGGACATGACGATCTCCCCAGGGCGACCGGCGGTGCGGCCGGTCATCGGCGTGTGCTCTGTGCCGAGGCACCGACAGATCGTCAGCAGCCCTCGGTGACCCTGAAATTACGTCTCGTGACGGCTCGCGGCTGGGATGCCACGCGGGAGGAGAGAGCGACTGCAGCGGTGCTGGCGCTCCACGTGTCACTCGCCGGGACGGTCACGAACGACCACCGCGTGGCGATCGCGACTGCGCCGATGCGCGGGTGCCGGCGCCGTGCCGTGTGACGCCTGTTCCGGCAGGGACGATGGGCGACAGGGCGGGCAGCCGGTGCAGGACAGGCGGGCACCGCGGGGAGACGGAGCGGTCCGCCGTGTCGCGTGCCCGTGCGGCGCTCCTCCCGCACCTAATCTCGGCCGCGTGAGCCGAGACCGCAACGAGCACGGGGGCGCTCCGGGACGACCGATCCCGGCGCGGCTCGACCCGCGCGCCGGCCGTCCCGCCCGCGCGCGCAGCGGGTCCGCCGACGCGGCCCGCCGGCAGGCGGACCAGGAGACCGGGACGCCGGGTCACGGCGGAGGCCGCCGGGCCGCCGTCGCCGCGCGCACCGCTGCCGCCGTGCTCTCGGTGGTCCTGCTGGCCGGCAGCGGCTGGGGCTGGTACCTGGGCCGGATCGCGGAGGCGACGGTCAACCGCACCGACGCGATCCCGACCGACGGCAACGCCGACACCGGCGGCGCGCCCGAGGCGATGAACCTGCTGCTGGTCGGCAACGACAGCCGCGCCGCGCTCACCCCGGAGCAGCTCGCCGAGCTCACCGCCGGCGCGGACTCCGGCATCAACACCGACACGATGATCCTGGTGCACGTCCCCGCCGACGGGTCGCGCGCCTCGTTCGTCTCCTTCCCCCGCGACTCGTACGTGCAGATCCCCGGCTACGGCATGGACAAGCTCAACGCCGCCTACGCCTACGGCTACTCCGAGGTCGACGAGTCGGCCTCCGACGCCGACAAGCAGGCCGGCGGTGCGCGGCTGCTGGTGCGCACGATCAGTCAGCTCACCGGCCTCCAGATCGACCACTACGCCGAGGTGGACCTGCTCGGCTTCTTCGAGCTGACCAGCGTGGTCGGCGGGGTCACCGTCAACCTGTGCGAGCCCGTCGACGACTCGGGCTTCTCCGGCGCGGTCTTCCCGGCCGGAGAGCAGACGATCTCGGGCGCCGAGGCGCTTGCCTTCGTCCGGCAGCGGCACGGCCTGCCCCGCGGCGACCTCGACCGCATCGTCCGCCAGCAGGTCTTCCTCAGCGGTGTGCTGCGCAAGGTCCTCTCCGATGAGGTGCTCCTCGACCTGGGCAAGCAGCGGTCGCTGGTGCAGGCGGCGTCGGAGTCGCTCACCATCGACCAGGACCTCGAGCTGCTCGAGCTGGCCCAGCAGATGCAGTCGGTCACCGCCGGCAGCATCGAGTTCCAGACCGTGCCGATCGTCGGCGACGGACGGGACGACCAGGGCCGCTCGATCCTCGAGCTGGCCGACGAGGACGCGCTACACCGGTTCTTCGCCGAACTGTCCGCCGAGCCCGAGGCGCCCGCCGCGCAGACCCCGGCGGCGCCGGCCACCGTGGCACCGTCGGAGATCTCGGTCGCGGTCTACAACGGCTCCGGGATCGCCGGCCTGGCCGCGGACGCCAAGGCCGACCTCGAGGCCACCGGATTCACGGTGACCAGCACCGGCAACGCCGACAGCAGCGACTACGCACAGACGGTGGTCCGGCACGCCGCCGGCGAGGAGGCGGCCGCGGCCACGCTGGCCGCGCAGGTCCCCGGCGCCCGCGTCGAGGCGTCCGACGACGCCGCCGCGGGCACCGTCCAGCTCGTGCTCGGCGAGGACTTCAACGGCATCGGCCAAGCCACGACCCCGCCCGCGGCGACCGCAGGGTCTGCGGCCTCGACCGAGGAGCCCCGGACCGCGGCCGACACCACCTGCATCCACTAGAGCCTGTCCGGCGGATCCTCGCGTGGCGACATGACGGGGCGGCGATGATCAGGATGGCCCGGTGGTGGGCGGCTCGTTCGGCGTAGCGGGTGGCCAGGGTCCGGCACTGCTCCAGCCGGGCGAAGCAGCGCTCGACGTCACGCCTGGCGTAGACCTCGGGGTCGAAGCCGAAGGGCGCCTGCCGGCGGAGCTCTGGCCTCGCGCCGTGCGATCCGATCGATGGGCTCGGGGCCGGTGCAGGTGGTGCTCCGGGTCCACGGCGCGGCCCGGGTCGAGGGATGGGAGTAGGCCTTGCCGGCCACCACCCGCGGACGGCTACGCGGATGAGCAGGCGCAGGCGGGCGACTGCGACGCTGTCGTGCAGCGGCAGCAGCTGCGGATGGCTGTGCGCCAGCTCGGCGGTCAGCCGGATCGCCATCGGCAGCCCGCGGCCGTCCACGGTCAGGGGAGCTCGGAGGTCAGTCCGCCGCGGGAGCGTCCGAGCGCCTCGCCGTCGAGGGCGAGGTCCTCGATCCACGCGGTGGCGCCCCCCTTCCGGGCTCCGGCGGCGTGCTGGTGGGCTCGGACGGAGCTGGAGTCGATGCTGGAGGTCCACTCCACGGCTCCGACGGCGTCGTCTTCGACGATCACCTCGGCCAGGATCCGGTCCCAGGTGCCATCGGCGGTCCATCTGCGCAGCCGCTCGTGAGCAGTCTGCAACGGCCCGTACCGCTCAGGCAGGTCCCGCCACGGTGCGCCGGTGCGCGTCTGCCAGAGGACGGCGTTGACCACTGACGGAAACACGCGACCGTCCGCCCCGGCCACCGGTTGCCGGCAGCAGCGGTCCGATCCGCGCCCGGGCTGCGTCGGTCAGCTCACCGCGACCCCCCATCGAGCCAACCTGAGCGCGGATCCGGGACGGAGCCGCTTCTGACCCCGGTCGGCTGAGAGGCTGAGGGCATGAGCCCTGCGCCGAGGACCCCGTCGGACCTGCTCGCCGGGGTGCTGCGGCACGATCCCTCCGCTCCCCTGGTCACCTCCTACGGCGACGCCACGGGCGAGCGCGTGGAACTGTCGGCCACCACCTTGGCGAACTGGGTGGCCAAGACGGCGAACCTGCTGCAGGACGAGTTCGACGTCGGTCCGGGCAGCACCGTGGCCGTCGTGCTGCCGGTGCACTGGCAGACCGCCGCAGTGCTGCTCGGGGTCTGGAGTTGCGGCGCCGCGGTGCTCGACACCGCCGCCGAGGACGACGGCAGCCTGGACGCCGCCGACGTCGTCCTCGCCGCCCAGGACCGGCTCGCCCCGCTGGAGGAGCAGGACCTGCCCGACCTGCTCGGCCTGTCGCTGCACCCGCTGGGCCTGGGCATGGCCGGGTACGCCGGGCCCGCCCGCGACTTCGCGCTCGAGGTGCGCGGCCACGGCGACGTCTTCACCCCGTACGTCCCCCCGGACCCGGACTCCCCCGGCCTGTCCGCCGGCGGTCTGCAGCTGACCCTCGGCGGGCTCGCGGCCGCCGCCGGGGAGCTCGCCGGGCGGCTGGGGATCGCGGCCGGGGACCGGCTGCTGGTCGACGAGCGGACCGCCGCGGAGGCCGGCCCCGTGGCCTGGCTGCTGGCGCCGCTGGCCGCCGGCGCCTCCCTGGTGCTGTGCCGGGACACCGATCCCGTCACGCTGCGCGGCCGGGCGGAGGCCGAGCGGGTCACCGCTACGCTCGGCGTCCGGATCGAGGGCATCCGCGAGCTGGGCCGGCCCGCCTGAGGCGGCCGGCCCGCCGCGCCGGGAGAGACGGTGGTCAGCTGATGGACGGGGTCGCCTGATGGACAAGGTCGTCGCGAGCACGCGGGAGGCGGTGGCCGACATCACCGACGGCGCCGTGCTCGCCGTCGGTGGGTTCGGCCTGTGCGGCGTGCCGATCCGGTTGATCGACGCGCTGCTCGAGCAGGGCGCGCGGGACCTGGTGACGATCTCCAACAACTGCGGGGTCGACGACCAGGCGCTGGGCGTGCTGCTCTACGCCGGCCGGATCCGCCGCACGATCAGCTCGTTCGTCGGCGGCAACAAGGAGCTCGCCCGCCTGTACCTGTCCGGCGAGCTGGAGGTCGAGCTGACCCCGCAGGGCACGCTGGCCGAGCGGCTGCGCGCCGGCGGGGCCGGCATCCCCGCCTTCTACACGCCCACCGGCGTGGGCACGATGGTCGCCGACGGCGGCATCCCGGTCCGCTACGACGCCGGCGGGAACGTCGTCGAGACCAGCGCGCCCAAGGAGACCCGCGTCTTCGACGGCGTCGAGTACGTGCTCGAGACCGCGCTGACCGCCGACTTCGGCCTGGTCCGCGCCGCGGTCGGCGACCGGCACGGCAACCTGGTCTTCCACGAGTCGGCGATGAACTTCAACCCGCTCGCCGGCATGGCCGGGCGGATCACGATCGCCGAGGTCGAGGAGCTCGTCGAGCCCGGCGAGATCCGCCCCGAGCACGTGCACCTGCCCGGCGTCTTCGTCGACCGGGTGGTCGTCGTCGGCCCGGAGGGCAAGAGGATCGAGCGCCGCACCACCCGTCCCCGGCCGGCCGCCGGCACCGACGACGCGCCCCTCGCCGCCGCCGGCGAGGAGGCCACCGAGGAGACCGCGTGACCCTGACCCGCGACCAGCTCGCCGCCCGCGTCGCCCAGGAGCTCGAGGACGGCGCCTACGTCAACCTCGGCATCGGCATGCCGACCCTGGTGCCCAACCACGTCCCCGACGGCGTGCACGTGGTGCTGCACTCGGAGAACGGCGTCCTCGGCGTCGGGCCCTACCCCGTCGAGGGCGAGGAGGACCCCGACCTCATCAACGCCGGGAAGGAGACGGTCACGATCCTGCCGGGCGCGAGCTTCTTCGACTCGGCCACCAGCTTCGGGATGATCCGCGGCAAGCACCTCGACCTCGCCATCCTCGGCGCCATGCAGGTCAACCCCCGCGGCGACCTCGCCAACTGGCTGATCCCCGGGAAGATGGTGAACGGCATGGGCGGGGCGATGGACCTCGTCCACGGCGCCCGCCGCGTGGTGATCATGATGGAGCACGTCGCCCGGGACGGGTCGCCGAAGCTGGTCGAGGAGTGCTCGCTGCCGCTGACCGGCAAGGGCTGCGTGGACCGCGTGGTCACCGACCTCGCCGTCGTCGACGTCACGCCCGGGGGCTTCGTGCTCCGCGAGGTCGCCCCCGGCGTGACCCCCGACGAGGTGGTCGAGAAGACCGGCGCCCCGCTGACCGTCCCCGGCGACGTCCCGACGATGGCGCTGCCGGCGACCGTCTGAGCACCCCCGCCCGCCCCCGGTGACGTTCTCGGTCGTCGCCCGCGACCCGGTCACCGGGGAGATGGGCATCGCCGTCTCCTCCTGCATCCTCGCCGTCGGCCGCGCCGTGCCCGGCGTCCGGCCCGGCGTCGGCGTCGTCGCGGTGCAGGCGCGCAGCCCGCGCGGCCTCGGCCAGGTGCTGCTCGGCGGCCTGGCCGAGGGCACGGCGCCGGAGGTGCTGGTGCGCCGGGCCGCGCACGCCGCCGAGGACGTGGACCGGCAGATCGCCGTGCTCGCGCCCGACGGCGCCGTCGCCGCCGACACCGGGCCCGGCTCGTTCCCGGTCAGCGGCCACCTGGTCGGCGACGGGTGGAGCGTGCAGGGCAACATGCTCGCCTCGCCGGAGGTGCTGCCGGCGATGGCCGCGGCCTACCAGGCCGACGAGGGCGGGCTGGCCGACCGGTTGCTGGCCGCGCTCACCGCCGGCCAGGACGCCGGCGGCGACCTGCGGGGGCGGCAGTCGGCGGCGCTGCTGGTGGTGAGCGGGGAGCCGGCGTCGGAGGAGGACGACGGCGTGCGGATGGACCTGCGGGTCGACGACTCCGGTGACCCGGTGGCCCAGCTGCGGATGCTGCGCAACCTCCAACGGGCCTACGACGAGCGCGACTACGAGACCCTGGCGCTGTTCGCCCCCGAGGGTGCCCGCGACCTCTACGCCGCGCTGGCCGCCTCCCGCCGGGGCGACCGGGCGGCCGCCCGCGCGGCCCTCGCCGCGATGCGGCGGCGGCCGGGCTGGTCGGCGTGGCTGGCCTCGATGGCCGGTGACTCGCGACTGACCGCGGTCTCCCGCCTGCTCGACTGATCGCCGGGTCAGCCGGTGAGGACGCCGAGGCAGACGGTCACGGCCCAGACGACGCCGAGCAGCAGCAGCCCGCGGTCGCGGAGCACGACCTCCTCCGGAGCACCGGTGCTACCCCGGTCGACGTCGACGGCGTAGCGCAGCAGCGCCAGGACGAACGGGGCGACGGAGATGGTGGTCCAGGGGATGCTGCTGTCGCTGCGCATCTCGAAGGCCCACAGGCCGTAGGTCGTGCAGGCCACGCCGGCCGACAGGCTCCAGACGAACCGCAGATAGCTCGCGGAGTACTCGCGCAGGCTGCGCCGGGTGTCCGACCGCTCCCCCACCGCCAGCAGCTCGGCGTAGCGCTTGCCCGCGACCATGAACAGCGCACCGAAGGCCGACACCAGGATGAACCACTGGGACAGGGCGATGCCGGCGGCGGCGCCCCCGGCCACCCCGCGCAGGACGAAGCCGGACGCGACACAGGCGAGGTCGACCACCGGCTGGTCCTTGAGCGCGAGGCTGTAGGCCAGGGAGATGGCCACGTAGGCGCCCAGCACCGCGGTCAGTGCCGGCCGGGCGAGCACCGCCGCCGTTCCCAGCGCAGCCGTCAGCAGGACGACGCCCGCGACGACGGCGACCCGGACGGGGACCACGCCGCGGGCCACCGCACGGTGGCGCTTGACGGGGTGTCGTCGGTCGGCCTCGGCGTCGCGGACGTCGTTGAGCAGGTACAGGCCGCTCGCGGCGGCGCAGAAGAGCGCGAAGGCCAGCACGGTGGCGGCCAGGACGTCGAGCCGGAACACCGTGCCCGAGGCCAGCGGCGCGGCGAAGACCAGCAGGTTCTTGACCCACTGCCGCGGCCGCATGGTCCGGCCCAGGCCGGCCGCGATGCTCCGGGCCGTCCGCGTGACCACCGCCGCCTGCGGCGAGGCTCCGCCGCCCGCCTCGCGGACGTCCGCGGCGAGGTTGCGGGTGAAGGAGACCCCGGACGCGTGCTGCACCAGCCGGTGGTCCTCGACGTCCATCCGACCTCCCCCGGCAGTGCCGGTGCGTACCGGGCGGCCCGCGCGGCCGTCCTCGGGGCGGGACATGCACCGCGAGCCTCCCCGGGAAAGCGCGGGCGGGCAATCCCCTCGTCGCCGCGGGACGGACCGGTCAGTCCGCGGCGGGGCCGGCCCAGCCCGGCCGGGTGACCCGGGAACGCTCCAGACCGTAGGCCTGACGGGGGTAGGGCGCCTGGAAGCGCAGGACCTGCACCTGGCGGACCTCGGGCGTCCCGCGCAGCGCGACACCGAGCTCGGTGACCGACGAGGTGCGCTCGACCGGGGCGAACAGACCACCGCGGGACAGCCGCCAGGTGTTGTCGGCCAGTCCGTCGGTGTCCCCGTCCGGCCGCCACACGATGCCGTGCGCGGCCGGCTCGGTGATGCCCGAGCGCACGACCGGCTGCCGCTGGCACGGGAAGAGGAAGGAGATCTGCCAGGCCACGGCCACCGGGTCGCCGGGCGGGAGGTACCCGGTCAGCCCCACCCACGGCGCCAGCGCCGGACCGGTGAACGCCAGCCAGCCGCCGCGGCCGAGACTGCGGTCCTCGGCGACCAGCCGGAGCAGCCCGGCACCGTCGGCACGGCCGCCTCCGACGTCCAGGACGAACGTGCGCCAGCGCGGGGAGTCCAGCAGGTCGGTGAGCTCCTGGGTGCGCACCACCCGGGGCTGCCCGTCTCCGGCCGGCACCGCGTACTCCACGCGCAGCGCGTTCCCGCCGCCGAGCCGGCCGGCGGCCAGCACGGCCGCCACGTCGCCCTCGGCGAGGGTGGGCAGCGGGAACCACGGCGTGACCTGGGTGCCGGTCGTGTCCTCGCGGTCGGGGTCGGTCAGGCTGCCCCAGGCCAGTGAGGCGATCCCCTGCCCCGGCTCGGGCGGTGGCGGCCCCGGCGGGAACCAGCCCCCGCCCTCGACGAAGTCGCTGCCGCCCTCCGAGGGCGGGCCCCCGGGGACGGGCTGCACCGGCCGGGCAGCGGTGACGTCCAGGACGTCGATGCCCTCGGCGGCGCCGCAGTCGCCGGCGAGGGGGTCGGTGAGCGCGGCGGCCCCCGGCGACCAGGTGTCCAGCGTGCGGAGGCTCGCGAGCGCGAACCCGCCGACCAGGTACCCGACCGAGGTGAGCAGCAGGACCAGCGCCAGGGCCGGCACGGTGACCGCCCACGGCGACCCGACCCGCCGGCCGGACCGCCGCAGCAGCACGGCCCCGGCCAGCAGCGCGACGGCGACCACCCCCCAGGTGAGCGGGCTGCCCAGCACCACCGGGCCGACCGACGGCGACTCGCCGGCGTTGGGCAGCCCCGGCAGCCACGTGTAGGGCCAGCTGTTGGGTCCGCGCATCGCCAGGGCGGCGACGACGACCGCCGAGCCGACGGCGAGCACCGGCACCGCCGGGGAGGCCGGGCGGTCCCGGGTCACGGCGCGGACGAGGCCGGGGACGGCCACGAGGAACAACGCGAGGAACAGCGGCCCCAGCCCGGACAGCGCCCCGAAGTGGTGCGACCACTTGCTCGGGGTGAACCACAGCAGCAGGAGGGCGGCGCCCAGCGAGCCGCCGGACAGCAGCAGCGTGGGCGGCACCCGGACGTCCCGGGCGCGCGCGGCGGCGAGCAGGACGGCGAACCACAGCAGGGCGGCGATCCCGGCCAACACCGCCGTCCGCCGGGCGTAGGAGCCCATCGGGACCTCGTCGAGCAGGAAGGCGTAGCGCCGCCACTCGTCGTACCAGGAGTCCTGCCGCTGGATGGACAGGAAGATCTCCTGGCCGCGGCGGAAGTCGTTGAGCGAGCCGTCGGCGAAGGCCGCGAGGACGGCGAAGGCCCCGGGCGCGCAGACCAGCAGCGTGCGGCCGGCCACCTCCGCCCGCCCGTACCCACGCGCCAGGAGCGGGACCAGCCGTGGCAGGGCCGCCACCAGCGGCGCGAGGGCGACGAAGCCGGTCGGGTGGCAGGCCACCGCCAGCGCCGCCGTCCCGACGGCGAGGCCCAGCGGCAGCAGCCGGCCGGTGCGCAGGGCCGCGGCGACCGCCGCCAGCGTGGCCAGGGCGAGCACGCCGACCACCGCCTCGGGCCGCACGCCCACGCCATAGGGCAGCCACCAGGCGAGGAATGCCGCGGCGAGCAGCAGCCGGGCCGCGACCGGGCCCCAGGCGCGTGCGGCCACGGCTGCCGGCAGGGCACCGGGGTGGGCGAGCAGCCGCCGTAGGAGGACCCAGGTCAGCAGGCCCGCAACGAGGGACGGCAGGCGCAGCACCACCGGCGCGTCCGAGACCTCCTGCCACCAGCCCAGCAGCCGGTAGGACCAGGTGAACGGTGTGAACGACTGGTTGAGCAGCTGGTAGTAGTTGCCGACGAAACCGCTCTCCTGGGCGTTGCGGGCCATCGCGGCGTAGTAGCCGTCGTCGTCGGACGTCGGCGCGAGGAACAGCCAGAGCACCGCCGTCACGACGACGGCGAGGTCCACCGCGACGCCGGCCCAGCGGGCCGCACGCGCGGGAGGACCGGCGCGCGGCTCCTCGGCCGGCCCCTGCTCGCCCCGCCCGGGCGACGGGCCGCGGCGCCGGTCGGCCGCCCGCAGCGCGAGCAGTGCGACGACGGCGGCCACCAGCACCAGCGTGACGAGGATCTGCTTGGCCGGCGCCGGGGTGGTGTCGAACTGGTCGTCGACGGTGAGGGTGACCCGCAGGTCGCCGTCGGGGAGCGTGGCGAGGCCGGTGGCGAGGACGTCGACGTCGGGCGGCAGCGCCCCGCCCTCCGGCGGGTCGGCCTCCGCCAGCCGGTCGCCGTCCCGCTCCACCGTCAGCCCATCGGCACCACCGGCCACCCGGTAGGTGCAGTCCCCGGGCCGGACGGGCTCGTCGAGCAGCACGTCACCGCGGTGGAGCACCCGCAGCCGGCCCTCGGCCGAGGTCACCAGCAGGCCGTCGGTCCGGGCCGCGGGGTGCTCCGGGACGATGGTGGAGAACACGACGCCGCCGGGGACATCGGCGGCGGCCCGCACCGCGGCGCAGCCGAAGCCGACCTCCAGCGCCAGCGGCTTCTGGCTGGTCAGCTCGAGCATCGTCGACTGCGGCCGGGTCGGGTCCTGCGGCCAGGTCACGGTCGGCGTGCTCATCCGGACCGGGGCCAGCGGCAGCAGGACGGCCCCGAGGACGGCGACCAGCGCGGCCAGGACCCCCACGCGCGAGGGACCACGGCGCCGGGGTGGCGGCTCCTCCGACACGGGGACCGGCCGCTCCTGTGCGACGAGGTCCACGCCGCCTCCCGTCCGTCGACTGCTGCTCGCGGTCAGTCAACACCCGAGGCCCCGGTCGCGTCGCCCTCTCGCGCCCCGGCCTCCCCGGACCGCTAGCGTCGGCGCGTGCCAGCGCCCGGACGGGACCCGACCCCGGCCCGCGCCGGGCGGCGCGGGCTCCTGCCGTCGTTGAGCTGGGTGGCGCTGTGCGTCGTCGCCTCCGGCGTCCTCGTCTACGTCTACCTGGCGCTGGTGGCGCGGGCCCTGCCGGCCGGGGAGTACGCCGGGTTCGGCACCTTCTGGTCGCTGTCGCTGCTGGTCGGCTTCGGTCTGTTCCTGCCGCTGGAGACCGAGACGGCCCGGCTGGTGCACCTCGGGCCGGGTCACGGGCCACCGCGCGGGACGCTGCGGGCGGCCGCCGTGCTGATGCTGACCGGCCTGGTCGCCATCGCCGCGGCAGCGCCGGTGCTGCTGCCGGTGCTGGGTTCGCCTGGCCTGGTCGCCGCCCTCGCGGCGGTCTGCGTCGTGTCCGCCGGGCAGTTCGTGCTGCGCGGGTTGCTGGTCGGCACCGGCGGCTACGGGCGGTACGGCGGGGTGATGCTGGTCGACGCGGTGCTGCGGGTGCTCGCCGCCGGGCTCGTCGTGCTGTTCGCCTCGCCGGCCGGCACGGCGGCCCTCGGGTGGACGCTGGTGGTGGCGCTGACACTGGCGCACCTGCCGTTGCTGGCGTGGCAGCTGCGGCGCCGTGGGCCGCGCACCCACGACGGGCCGCGCCTGCTGCCGGGGGCCCTGGCGCACCTGCTGGCCGGCACGCTGTGCGCCCAGGCGTTGCTGAACGCCGCGCCGGTCCTGGTGACCGCCGGCTCCGCCGAGCGCACGGCGGCGGCCGCCTTCGTCGCGGCCTTCACCCTCGTGCGGCTGCCGCTGTTCGTGGCGGTCCCGCTGCAGGGGGCCCTGCTGCCCGCGCTGGTCGACGCCACCTCGGCGCCGGCCGCCACCCGGGTGCGGCTGGTGCGTCGGCTGCTGGCCGCGGTCGCCGGACTGGCCGGCGCGGCGGCGGTCGCGGGCGCCCTGGCGGGCCCGCCGGTGGTGGCGTTGGTCTTCGGCGCGCGCTACGACCCTGCGGCGGCCGACGTGGCGGTCCTGGCCGCGGGCAGCGTCGTCCACCTGGCGCTGCTCGTGGCCGCCCAGGCCGTCGTGGCCGCCGGGCGGCACCGCGACAGCGCGCTGGCGTGGGCAGCAGGGCTGACCGTGGCCGCTGTCGTCGCGCTGACCGTCCCGGGCGCCACCGCGGCGGCGGGGTGGGCGTTCACGGCCGGGTCGGGGGTGGCACTGGCCTGGTGCATCGTGGTGCTGTCCCGCGGGAGGGCGCGGGCCGGTGCGGCCGCCGCCGTGCGGGCCGGGTCGACGGGAGGGGTGCGGTGAGCGACCGGCTGGACCTGGTGGTGGCGCTGGACTACTACGCGCCCTACGTCAGCGGGCTGACCAACGTGGCGCGTGACGTCGCCGAGGGACTGGCCGCCAGGGGCCACCGGGTGACGGTGGTCACCAGCCGGCACGACCCGGCACTGCCCGCCTCCGAGGTCCTCGCCGGCGTCACGGTGGAGCGCGCCCCGGTCGTCGTTCGCCTGGGCAGGGGCGTGGTCGCCCCCTCCCTGGTCGCTCGGATCCGTCGGGCCGCCCGCTCTGCGGCGGTGACGAACCTGCACCTGCCCATGCCCGAGGCGGCCCTGCTGGCCGGCCGGCTGGCCTCCCCCGTCGTCACGACCTACCACTGCGACGTCAGCCTGCCGGCCGGCGCCGTCAACCGCGTGCAGACCGCCGTGGTGGACACAGCCAGCCGCCGGGCGCTGACCCGGGCCGACGCGGTCGTGGTGACCAGCGACGACTACGCCCGGTCCAGCCGGCTGTGGCCGGCCATGGCCGGGCGGACGACGGTCATCCCGCCTCCGTGCCACGAGCGGCGCGCCGGTCGGCCGCGGTTCCGCGAGACGACGGGCACTCACGTGGGCTTCGTGGGCCGCATCGTCGAGGAGAAGGGCCTGGAGTACCTGGTCCGAGCGTTCCGGGCGCTCGAGGACCCCGACGCCCGGTTGCTCATCGGCGGCGGCTTCGACGACGTGGCGGGCGGCTCGGTCGTCGCCCGGGTCCGGGCGGCGATCGGCGACGACGCCCGGGTGCGTCTGCTCGGTTTCGTCCCGGAAGAGGACCTGGCCGACCTGTACGCCTCACTCGACGTGTTCGCGTTGCCGTCGGTCAACGCGTTCGAGGCGTTCGGCATCGTCCAGGTCGAGGCGA
Organism: Geodermatophilus sp. SYSU D00710; assembly: GCF_054050195.1. Classification (NCBI taxonomy): domain Bacteria; kingdom Bacillati; phylum Actinomycetota; class Actinomycetes; order Geodermatophilales; family Geodermatophilaceae; genus Geodermatophilus; species Geodermatophilus sp. SYSU D00710. Next base: position 18,176 of record NZ_JBJGYX010000057.1, on the reverse strand, counting down.
TGCTGGCCGGCGTCCCGGTCCTCGCCAGCGACCTGCCCGGGGTGCGGGTGCCGGTGCAGGAGACCGGGTTCGGCACCGTCGTGGCCCCGCGTGACGTCCCCGGGATCACGGCCGGACTGCGGCGGCTGGCCGCCTCGCCCCTCGACCGCACGCGGGGCCGGGAGGCTGCCCGCGCCCGCTACTCGCTGCCGGCCGTGCTCGATGCGCACGAGGAGTTGTTCACCTGCCTCGCCGGCCGCGTCACCGGAGGCTCCTGACCGGTCAGCCCGGTGGCAGGGCAACCGCGGGCATCCCGTGGCGCGAGACGCCACGGCGGCCCGCCCCGGGAGGGGACGGGCCGCCGTGGGACGCCGACGGGCGGACCGGTCAGCGGAAGTAGCGCTGCACCACCTCGCGCGCCATCTGCACCGCGTAGCTCTGCCCGCGGTCCTGCGGGTAGATCTGCGACATGGTGGCGAGCACGACGCCCGGCATCGAGGTCTCGTGCGGGGGGATCGACGCCCGGTAGTCAGGGGTGACGACCGGCTGGGCGAACCCGGCCCGGGAGAAGTGCCAGTCCTTGACCCACGAGAGCTCGAAGTCGGGGTTGAGGCGCTTGAGCCACGGCTCGTAGCGCTCGAGCAGCTCCGCCGGGTCGGTCGTGTAGCGCCAGTCGTCCCGCGGGACGTAGTTGCCGACGTAGAGGACGTGCCGGCCGCCGTACTGCGACGACGGCACCATGTTCGTGTGCTCGACGACCGCCAGGAAGGGGAACGACGGGTCGTTCACGTTGAGCCAGTAGTACGGGATGACGCTGCGGTCGCACTCGAGAACGAAGCAGGTCGCGCCGAGGTACTCCGCGCGCTGCAGGACGTCGTCGGCCGCGGCGCCGGTCGCCTCGGCGAACGCCGGCTGGGGCACGGTGACGAGCACCTTGTCGTACTCGTACAGGGCGCCGTCCTGCGTACGGACCTCGACCGGCCCGGCCGGGTCGGGCTGGCGGATCGAGGTGAGGCGCTTGCCGGTCTCGATCTTCCCGCCGCGCTCCTCGACCGCCTGCAGCAGCGCCGTGTAGACCTGGTGGAAACCGCCGTCCATGTAGCCGAGCTTGAACGTGCGGAAGTGGATGCGGGCCCAGAGCCACGCCATCGAGATCTCCGGCGCCCGCGAGCCGAACTTGCCGGCCAGCAGCGGCTCCCAGATGACCTCGGCGGCCCGGCGGCCCGCCCAGCGCCGCACCCAGGCCAACGCGCGCCGGTCGTTGAGGCGCTCGCCGTTGCGGATGAGCTTGAGCGCTGCCGACGACGCCCCGAACCGCACCCGGTCGAGCACCGACAGGGGCGCGAACTTGAGCATCTCCACCGGCGTGGAGAAGTCGTGCAGGGCGTCGTCGTGGAAGATGCCGGTCGTCGTCGAGTGGAACCTCAGCTTCGACCCGAGCCCGAGCTCCTCGACGAGGGAGATCATCGCCTTGTCGGACTCGAAGATGTGGTGGTAGAAGCGCTCGACCGGGGTGCCCTGCACGAGGATCGAGCCGGCCAGGCCGCCGATCTCGTCGGCACCCTCGAGGAGGGTGACGTCGTGACCGTCCTTGACGAGGTCATACGCGGCGGTCAGCCCCGTGGCGCCCGCGCCGATGATGCCGATCTTCACGAGAAGCTCCATTTCTTGTTCAGGAAGAACTGAGAGACCGCGACGACCGGCATGGACGCGATCTTGACGATGTTGGCGTCCACCCCCAGCCAGGAGTGGAAGACCAGGAGCAGCACCGCCACGAGGCCGATGCCGAGCAGTCCGACCGAGTAGAAGCGCGCGAAGCGGCGCAGCATCCCGTCGCGCTTGCGGAAGTTCAGGTAACTGTTGAGCAGGAAGTTGTTGGTGATCCCGGCCGACGTGCTGACCGCGGTCGCGACCTGCTCGTGGAGGCCGAGGACGTTGTAGAGGACCAGGAACAGGACCAGGTCGAGCAGGACGCCCGAGACGCCGATCAGCTGGTAGAGGACGAAGCTCCGGTAGCGACCCCAGAGCTCACGCGCGGTCCCCGCGGACCTGCTCTCCGTCATGGTCATGTCCCACCACCTTCTGCACCATGTAGAGCGGGCGTCCCTGGACCTCGGTGTAGATGCGGCCCACGTAGGAGCCGATCACGCCCAGCGACAGCATCTGCACGCCGCCCAGGAACAGGACCATGATCATGAGGAGGGTCCAGCCGGGGACCGACACGTCGGGGAAGAAGAGGCGCAGCCCCAGGGCGTAGAGGATCCCCAGCAGGGCGAGCACCACCGTGACGACGCCGAGCCGGGTGATCATCTTGAGCGGGACCGTGGAGAAGCTGGTCACGCCGTCGGCAGCGAGACGCAGCATCTTCGACATGGGGTAGTTCGTCTGGCCGGAGGTCCGCTCGTCCCGGTCGAAGGGGACGGCGGTCTGCTTGAACCCGAGGGAGGCCACCAGCCCGCGCACGAAGCGGTTGCGCTCGCGGTGCGCCCGCAGCAGGTCGGTGGTCGCCCGGTCCATGAGCCGGAAGTCGCCCGTGTCCACCGGGATCTCGATGTCGGCGAAACGGTGCAGCAGCCGGTAGTAGGCATGCGCGGTGAACCGCTTCATCGGCGTGTCCTTGCGGGTGCGCCGCTGCGCGTAGACGATCTGCGCGCCGGACTCCCACGCCGAGATGAGCTTCATGCTGACCTCGGGCGGGTCCTGCAGGTCGGTGTCCATGACGATGACGGCGTCACCGTGGGCGTGGTCGAGCCCGGCGGTGATGGCCATCTGGTGCCCGAAGTTGCGCGACAGGTCGACGACCTTGACGAGGTCGCAGGACGCCGCGATCTGCTCGAGGATCCCGAGCGACCCGTCGCGGGATCCGTCGTTCACGTAGACGAACTCGAAGTCCAGGTCCGGTCGCGTCCGCGAGGCCGCCAGGAGCCGGTCGTGGAAGGCCCGGATGCCGTCCGCCTCGTTGTAGACGGGGAGCACGTAGGAGACCAGTCGTCGCTGCTGCGGCTCCAGCTCCGGTACCGGGAGCAGGCGCTCGGCGGTGTGGTCGGGTTCGAGGGCAGGGGTCGCCATGGCGGCCTTTCGTTGTGTTCGGTGTCGTCGGACAGGGCCGGTCGTCGGGTTCCCCACGGGGGGACGAGTGGCCGGAGCGGGTCAGCGGTCGCACCTCCGGGCGGGGATCCGGCTGTGGGCCGCACGCAGGGCGCAGGTCATCGGTCCTCCTGCCAGCCCCAGAGGGTGACCTGGTCGGTCGCCCGGTCGTACAGGTCGCGCCCCATGGGGTAGTCGAGGACGATCACCCGACCCCAGTCCTCCTGGGGAGCACCGTCGATCCGGCTGGGTATCTCCCGCGCATCGGCGAGGGACACCCCGGCGAAGCTGCCTCCTTGGCCCGGGAGATAGGCGATGGCAGCGAGGCCGGCATAGCCACTGGGGGCACCGAGGATGACGCCGGGCGTCTGCGCGAGGCCGTCCGACACCACCGGCACATCCTGCACGCAGGGCACGTGCCAGGACAGCGGCCAGTCCGGCAGCACCGGCCCCCTGACGGCGAGGAAGCTCCCCAGGCTCTCGGTCGTGCGCACCCGCGGGCCGGTGACGGCCAGCCAGCCCCCGACATCGGTGGACGCGTCGGTCGCGAGCACCCGCACACGATCCGCGCCGTCCGGGACGTCGGTCGCGGGGACGGCGAGGGGGCGCCAGGAGGGCTGGTCGGCCGCTCCGTCCCCGATGGCCCGCCGGGCCAGCGTCGTGACGTCGGACCCGCCATCGTCGGCGCGGCCGAACTCGAGCTCCAGGGTGTTGCTGCCCCCGGTCCGCCCGGACGCGGTCACGGCCACGTCCTGGCCGTCGGTCAGCTCGGGCACGGTGAACCACCGGCTGACCAGCGTGCCGGTGTTGAGCTCGCCACCCTCCAGGCTGCCCCAGGACCAGGTCGCCGCGCCCGTGCCCGGGGCATCCGGCGGCGGGGACGCCGGGAGGTAGCCGCCGCCGCTCACGAAGCCGTCGGAGGACTCGCCGTCGGTGGGTACGTCGCCTGCAGCCGCCGGAAGCGGTCCGGCGGGGTCGTCGAGCAGGACGTCGACCTCCTCGGTGATCCCGCAGCTCGAACCGGTCAGGCTCTCCAGGTTCGTCGCGGCGAGCGAGTAGCTTCCTGCCTCCGCCTGGCGCAGCGGCGCCACCGTGAACCCGACGAGCAGCACGGCGACCGACGCGGCGAGCGCTGCCGCCACGACCGCCGCCGGCGCACCGACCACCACGGACACGTCGCTGCCACCCGTCCGCCGGGACCACAGCCGGTGGGCGGCAGCCGTCACGACGGCCGCGAGGACCAGCCACGTCCCGGGGTTGCCGAGCGGGACGCCCAAGGGGCTGACCGGGACATCACGCCACGGCACACCCAGGTTGGAGTACAGGAACCACGTGTTGGCACCCGAGAAGGACAGTGCGGTGAACAGCGCCAGGACACCGGTGCCGGCGAGAGCGGTCACCACCGTGACCCGGTCCCGTGACCGGGCACGGACGACCTGCACCAGTATCAGGCAGGCCATGGTGAGGAACGAGGCGCCGAGTCCCGCGAGCGAGCCGAAGTGGTGCGACCACTTCGACGGCGTGATGAACAGGAGCGCAAAGCACAGGGCCATCGAGGCCGTGAGGACGTGGGCCTCGGGGAACTGACGCAGCACGCGCAACCGGCGGGTGAGGAGCGGGACGACCACCAGCAGCATCCCGATGGTCAGGAGCACTGCCAGCCTCTTGGTGGCCGTGCCCTGGCCTCCACCGCCGAGCAGGAACGAGTACCGCGTGGCCTCCTCGTACCACTCCAGGCTGGGCCCGATCGCCGTGTGCAGCTCGGTGGCCTTCGCGACACCGTGCCAGGACTGGTCGGCGAACATCACCACCAGGCCGCTGCTGGCCAGGCAGGCGAGCAGCGCTGCCACACCCGCCGTCGTCCACCACGAGGCGCGCGACGCGTCGTCGAGGCCCCGCACCGTCCGCCAGATGCGCGGGAGGAGCACGAGCACCGGCGCGAGGGCCATGACGCCCGACGGCGTGACGGAAAGTGACACGCCGGCCACCAGCGCGGCCGTACCGATGTACAGCAGCGGGCGGCGGGCCGTGGGGGCGGTCCCCCGCAGCAGGAGCGCCAGCACGCTCACCGCTCCCAGTGCCACCCACGGCTCGGGTCGCACCCCGGTGTTGAACGGCAGCCACCAGGCCAGGAAACCCAGTCCCGCGAGCACCGACGCGAGGCGGCCGCGGACCGACTGCGGGAGCACCGTCCCGAGCACGCCGCGACTGACTACGAACCAGGTCAGGATCCCGGCCACGTAGCTCGGCAACCGCAACCACAGCGGCGCGGTCGAGATGGCCGCCAGTGGCTGGACGACGTGCTGCACGAGCGTGAACGGGGCCTCGGAGGCGTTGAACCAGTGGTAGTAGTTCCCGATGTCCCCGCTGTCCAGGCCGTTCCTGATCGTCATCGAGGCGTAACCGTCGTCATCGGTGTTGGGCGCGATGACGATCCACACCGAGAGGACGGCCATCACGGTGGCGTCCCAGGCCAGGCGGAACCTGCGGCCGGGGCGGCGCCCGGCCGCAGGTACCCCTCCACGGCGCCGGGGCCGGACACCCCACCGGGACAGCAGGAGCAGCGACAGTCCGATCAGGAGGACGTGCGCACCGATCATCGCCGTCTTGACACCGCTGGGGGTGCTCTCGAACCACGTGCGGGTGCGGGCGGTGACCGTCGTCCCCTCGGCCTGCTCGGGCTGGAGGTCGGTGGTGAAGGCGAACACCTCCGGCACCGGTTCGCCGGCGAGCACCGTGGGGGCACCGGATCCGACGGCGACGCTGAGAGCGGTGTCGTCCGCGTCGATCCGGACGCCGCAGTCCGTCCCGGCCGGCGACGTCGTCTGGACGACGCGCCCGTTGGCCGTCACCCGCAGCCGTCCGGACTCGGTGTCGACGACGAGGCCGGTGGCCAGACCCCGGTCGCGGACGAGCGTCGTCGCGAGCACCGTCGTGCGCTCTCCGACCGCCAGAGCGGCCTGCACTGCGCCGCAGGAGACCTCGGCGTGCAACTCGGCGGGACGGTAGGGCACGAACATCGCCGTGGTGGAGACCGGCTCCTGCCCCTGCGACGGCCAGGTCACCACGGTCCGGTCGGCCACGACCGGTGCCAAGGGCAACGCCACGGCCAGCAGGACGCCGAGCAGGCCGGCCACCAGTGCCGCCACCGAGCGCAGCCGGCGCTGAGGAGCCGAGACCGACGGGGCAGGGGCCGGCGCATCCGGCAGTAGCGTCGTCGACACGTGGCGCCTCTCGATTGCCCGGGGCGTCTGCGCCGCAACGAGCTCGGTGGTGCAGTGACCAGTGGGAGCGCGGTCGGGCGAGGACGGGTCTTCGGTCGATCCGTCGGTACGGACGCAGGAGCACTCCCTGTGTCATCAGCGTAACCCAGCCGTTCGCCACCCCGGGGACGGCAGAGGTCAGCAGATGCGATTGTGCGGCAGGTCGCGGAAGTGACAGGTGGTGCACTCTGAGCGCTCTGTGGAGATGTCCCGTCCGCCCGCGGGATGTCGAGACGCCCACCTGCGGCATGCGCGAGCTCGCGGCATCGCCGCCGGACCGTGCCGGGGGTCCACGCCCGTGCGCGGGACCGCAACGCCCTGGGCACGGTCCTCGACGCCCATGTGGAGCTGTTCACCGAGCTGAACGCAGCAGCGAACGGGCGGTGACCACCTGCTGGACCAGGTCGGCGCCCCCGGGGAACCGGGTGGTCGACGACCTGCCCGCCACTCACCCCCCGGCGGGGCCGGCGCCGCCGCTCAGCGGGCCGCGGTGGCCTGCCGGGATGCGTGGGCGGCGTGGGCGGCGGCGCCGGTCGCCGGGTCCGGGTGCCCACCGGCCGCGGTCGCCCCGCTGGTGGAGCGGAACCGGCGCAGCCGCAGGCTGTTGGAGACGACGAACACCGAGGAGAACGCCATCGCCGCACCGGCGAGCATGGGGTTGAGCAGGCCGGCGGCCGCGAGCGGCAGCGCGGCGACGTTGTAGGCGAAGGCCCAGAACAGGTTCTGCCGGATGGTGGTCAGCGTCCGCCGGGACAGCCGGATGGCGTCGGCGGCGGCCCGCAGGTCACCGCGGACCAGGGTGAGGTCGCCGGCCTCGATGGCGACGTCGGTGCCGGTGCCCATCGCCAGCCCGAGGTCGGCCTGGGCCAGCGCCGGGGCGTCGTTGACGCCGTCGCCGACCATCGCCACGACCCGGCCCTGCTCCTGCAGCCGCATGACGACGTCGACCTTGTCCGCGGGCAGCACCTCGGCGACGACCTCGTCGATGCCGACCGCCGCGGCGACCGAGCGGGCCACGGTCTCGTTGTCGCCGGTCAGCAGGACCGGCGTCAGGCCCAGGTCGCGCAACTGCCGGACGGCCTCGGCGGAGGTCTCCTTGACGGCGTCGGCGACGACGAGGATGCCGCGGGCGGCGCCGTCCCAGCCGACCGCGACCGCGGTCCTGCCCTCGGCCTCGGCAGCGGCCCGCGCGCGCTCCAGCTCGGCGCCGAGGGGCTGGGACCACTCGGCGAGCAGCCGGGGGCGCCCGACGAGCACCGCGTGCCCGTCGACGATGCCCTGCACGCCGAGGCCCTCGATGTTGGTGAAGCCCTCCACGGCCGGCAGGTCGCCGACGGCCTCGGCGGCGCCGGTGGCGACGGCCCGGGCGACGGGGTGCTCGGAGGCGTCCTCCAGGGCGCCGGCCAGCCGCAGCACCTGCCGGCGGTCCTCGCCCGGGGCGGCGACGACGTCGAGCAAGCTCATCCGCCCGGTGGTGACCGTGCCGGTCTTGTCCAGGACGACGGTGTCGACCCGCCGGGTGTCCTCCAGCACCTCGGGGCCCTTGATGAGGATGCCGAGCTGGGCGCCGCGGCCGGTGCCGACCATCAGGGCGGTCGGCGTGGCCAGCCCGAGGGCGCACGGGCAGGCGATGATCAAGACGGCGACCGCGGCGGTGAACGCGGCCGCCAGCCCACCGCCGGCGCCCAGCCAGAAGCCGAGGGTGCCGACGGCCAGGGCGATGACGACCGGCACGAAGACGCCCGAGACGCGGTCGGCGAGGCGCTGCACCTCGGCCTTGCCGTTCTGCGCGTCCTCGACCAGGCGGGCCATCTGCGCGAGCTGGGTGTCGGCGCCGATGCGGGTGGCCCGCACGACTAGCCGGCCGCCGGCGTTGACGGTGGCGCCGACCACGGCGTCGCCGGGGCCGACCTCCACCGGCACGGACTCGCCGGTGAGCATCGAGGCGTCCACGGCCGAGGAGCCCTCGGTGACCACGCCGTCGGTGGCGATCTTCTCGCCGGGACGGACCACGAACAGGTCACCGACAGCCAGCCGGTCGACCGGGATGCGCTGCTCGCGCCCGCCGCGCAGGACCGAGACCTCCTTCGCGCCGAGCTCGAGCAGGGCGCGCAGCGCGGCGCCGGCGCGGCGCTTGGAGCGGGCCTCGACGTAGCGCCCGGCGAGGATGAACGTGGTCACCCCGGCGGCGGCCTCGAGGTAGATGTTCCCCGACCCGTCGGTGCGGGCGACGGTGAGCTCGAACGGGTGCGTCATGCCCGGCTCGCCGGCCGTGCCCCAGAAGAGCGCGTACAGCGACCAGGCCAGCGCGGCGAGGGTGCCCATCGAGACGAGCGTGTCCATCGTGGACGTGCCGTGGCGCAGGTTGGTCCACGCGGCCCGGTGGAACGGCCACGCACCCCAGACGACCACCGGCGCGGCCAGGGTCAGCGACAGCCACTGCCAGTTGGTGAACTGCAGCGCCGGGACCATCGCCATCGCGATGACCGGGACGGTCAGGACGGCGGAGACCAGGAGCCGCTGCCGCAGCCCGCGGACGGGGTCGTCGGCCTCGGCGGCCGCCGGCTGCCCGGCCGCCGGGGGCTCGGGCAGGTGCGCGGTGTAGCCGGTCTTCTCCACCGTCGCGATCAGCTCGTCGGGGGTGACGTCGCCGGTGAAGCTGACCCTCGCCTTCTCGGTGGCGTAGTTGACCGTGGCGGTGACGCCGTCGAGCCGGTTGAGCTTCTTCTCGATGCGCGTCGCGCAGGAGGCGCAGGTCATCCCGCCGATCGCCAGCTCGACCTGGCCGCCGTCGGCGGCGGCCGGTGGGGTCGTGCGCTCGGTCGCGGAGCTCATCGTCTTCTTCCTCCGGGACTGCTGGGGGTGGGCCGGGGGGTGCGTGGCCTCAGCCGTGGCCGTGGCCGTCGTCGGCGTGGCCGTCGTCGGCGTGGCCGTCGTCGGCGGCGGGGCCCGGGGTCGCCGTGCCGCCGCCGGCCGCCGTCTCCCCGGCGCGCACGGTGAACTCGGCGGTGCGCACGACGTCGCCGTGCTTGAAGTCCAGGAACAGCCGGTAGTCCCCGGCCGAGGGTGCGGTGGCGGAGAAGGTGATGCCGGGCCCCGGCCGTGTGGTGCCGTCGCCGGGCTCGCCGGCCGGGTGCACGTGCAGGTAGGCCAGGTCGCCGTCGCGGAGGGCGACCAGGTGCCCGTAGGCGGCCAGGTAGGGCTGCAGGTCGGTGACCGGCTGCCCGTCCCGGCTGACCGACAGGGTCAGCTCCGACTCCCGTCCCGGGACCAGCCGGCCGTCGAGGGTGACGGTGTACCCGTCGACCTCGGCCGTGGTCGACGGCTCGGGCAGCGGCTGCGGGACGTGGTCGCCGGCGACGGCGACGTCGGTGCCCAGGACGAGCGCGGGGTCCTCGCCGGCGGGGTCGAAGTCGGCGAACAGCCGCCAGGTGCCGGCGGTCAGCTCGAGCGGGATCGACCAGGTGCCGTCGGCGGACAGCTCCGGGTGCACGTGCTGGTAGCCGGTCAGGTCCCGGCGCACCGCGATCAGGTGCAGGTCCTCGTCGTGGGCGGGGTCGTAGGCGGTCACCGGCTGCCCGTCGGGACCGAGGACGCGGAAGGACACCGGGGTGGCCGCGCCGGCCGGCAGGGCGCCCGCGGCGTCGAGGGTGTAACCGCTCTCGGAGACCTGCAGGCCACCGGGCGCGTGGTCGCCGGCGGCGGGTGCCGCTGCACCGGGGTCCGGCGCGGACTCCGCGTGGGTCCCGCCGTGGGGAGCGGCCTCGTGGCCGGCCGCGTCGTCGGCGGCCGCGCCGACGGGGCCGACCAGCTGGCCGAGGCCGGCGGCCGCACCGAAGACGGCGACCAACCCGAGCGTGTAGGCGCCGAGCCGGGCGGGGGTGTTCACGGCACGTCCTCCGGTCAGGAGCGGACGAGGCGGGCGATCGCCTCGGAGGCCTCGCGGACCTTCGCGTCGGCCTCCGGGCCGCCCTTCTGCGCGGCGTCGACCACGCAGCCGGCCAGGTGCTCGTCGAGCAGGCCGAGGGAGAACGACTGCAGGGCGCGCGTCGCCGCCGACACCTGGGTCAGGATGTCGATGCAGTACTTGTCGTCCTCGACCATGCGCTGCAGCCCGCGGATCTGGCCCTCGATGCGGCGCAGCCGCTTGAGGTGCTCGTCCTTCGCATGGGTGTAGCCGGCCATGTCTGTCGGTCTCCTCGTCGGGTGGGACGGATCGGGTGGGTCGCCGGTCAGCCGGGGACGACCTCGTAGCCGGCCTCGTCGACGGCGGCGGCCACCGCGTCGTCGGACACCGGCCGGTCGGCCTCGACGGTGACCCGGCCGGCGGCCAGGTCGACCTGCACGCCGGTCACCCCGGGGATCCTCGAGACCTCGTCGGTCACCGCGCTGGCGCAGTGGCTGCAGGTCATGCCCCGGACGGCGTAGTCGGTGGTGCTCACGGTCGCTCTCCTCTCGTACCGGTACCCCCTAGTGGTACCTAGTACAGGGTATACCCCCGCCCGGTACCTCTCGCAAGTGCCGGCACGCCGGACGGGACCGGCGGCCGTCGGGCGTACCGGGTGAGCTGGTCCGCCGGCCACGCGGACGCCACGATGACCAGCGGGCCGGCCACCGGTGCCGGCGAGGCGGTGAGCACGGAGATGACGGCGACCGACATCCCCCCGCGGGACCCCGGGGAGGTCATCCGGACACCGGATCAGCGGATCCGGGTCTTCGTCAGCTCCACCCTGGGTGAGCTGGCCGAGGAGCGGCGTGCGGTGCGGGGCGCGATCGAGCGGCTGCACCTGGCGCCGGTGATGTTCGAGCTCGGAGCCCGTCCGCACCCGCCGCGGGACCTGTACCGCGCCTACCTCCGCCAGTCACACGTGTTCGTCGGCATCTACTTCCAGCGCTACGGCTGGGTGGCCCCCGGTGAGGAGGTCTCCGGGCTCGAGGACGAGTTCCGGCTCAGCGACGGGATGCCGCGCCTGCTGTACCTCAAGCGACCTGCGGAGGCGGTGGAGCCGCGTCTCCAGGCCATGCTCGACGAGGTCAGCGAGCACGGCAGCGCCTCGTACCGGCACTTCACCGACGCCGCCGAGCTCGCCGGGCTGCTCGAGGACGACCTCGCCGCGCTGCTGAGCGAGCGGTTCATGACCCCGGCCCCCGCCGCTGCGGCGCCCCCGGACGGCCGGCGGGCCCGACCCTCCGCGGCGCCGGTGCCCCTGACGGCGACGGTGGGCCGTGACCGGGACGTCGCCGCCGTCTCCGAGCTGCTCGGCGGGGAGGCGCGGCTGGTGACGGTCACCGGCCCGGGCGGGGTGGGCAAGACCCGCCTCGCCCTCGAGGTGGCCCGCGTGGTGGACGAGCGTTTCCCCGACGGCGTCGCGTTCGTACCGCTGGAGGACGTCCCGGTCGCCGACCTCGTCCTGCCGACGCTCGCCGGGGCGCTCGGCGTGCCCGAGGCCGGCAGCCGACCGCTCCTCGACCGGCTCGTCGACGACCTGCGCGGCCGGCAGCTGCTGGTGGCACTCGACAACATGGAGCACCTGCGGACCGCCGGCCCGGCCCTGGCCGCGCTGCTCGGCCGCTGCCCGTGGCTGGCGCTGCTGGTCACCAGCCGGCAGGCGCTGCGGCTGCGCGGCGAACGGGAGTACCCGCTCTCGCCGTTGCCGGTCCCGGCCGACGACGAGCCGGTCGGCGCCGCGCCGGCCGTGCAGCTGTTCGTCCAGCGGGCGGCCGACGTCCACCCCGGCTTCGCACTCACCGAGGACAACCGGGCCGCGATCGCCGGGATCGTGCGGTTGCTCGACGGCCTGCCGCTGGCCATCGAGCTGGCCGCGGCCCGCGCCCGGCTGTTCTCCCCCGTCGCGCTCGCCGACCGGCTGACGCAGCGGCTGGACGTGCTCGGCGGGGGCCCGGACGACCTGCCGGCCCGGCAGCGCACCCTGAGGGCGACCCTGGACTGGAGCTGCCGACTGCTCTCCCCGGCCGAGCAGGCGCTGTTCGCGCGGCTGAGCGTGTTCGCCGGCAGCGCGACGCTCCCGGCGGTCGAGGCGGTGTGCGGTGACGACGCCGTGCCGGACGTGGTCGGCGGGGTGTCCTCGCTGCTGGAGAAGAACCTGCTGGTCGCCGACGTCACCGACGACCCGCGGGTGGGCATGCTGCACGTCGTCCGCGCCTACGCCGCCGACCTGCTCCAGGAGCGCGACGAGACCGAGCGGTTCGGCGAGCGGCACGCCCGCTGGTTCGCCGAGCTCGTCGAGCCCGCCGACGTCCTCACGCACAACGACGCGCCCAGGTCGTGGCCGCTGCTGGCGCGCGAGGCCGACAACCTCCTCGCCGCCGCTCGCTGGGCCGCGGGCCGCGGCGCGGTCGACGTGGTCACCGCACTGGCCCGCCGGCTGTGGCCGTGGCTGATCTACGGCGGTCGGGTCGGCGAGCTGCGCGACGTCGCCCCGGCGGCAACCGACACGGCAGGCGGCGATCCGGCGAGCCGGGAGCAGGCCTTCCTGCACAGCGTCGCGGTCTGCTACGCGCAGACCCAGACCGGGGACCACGCCGCCGCGCTGGCCACGGCCGAGCAGGCCCTGCGCCTCGCAGGGGACACCTCGGACCGGGAGACCGCGCTGCTCGCGACCGCGGTGCGGCTGCTCCGCGGCGCGCTGCGGCTGTCCCTGGGGCGGACCGCCGGTGTCGCCGACGACCTGGAGACCGCCCTGGCCACCGCTCGGCGCGAGGACAACGCCTGGCTGCTCGGGCACGCCACCCTGCACCACGGTGTCTGGCGGGCCCTCACCGGGGATCCCGCCGGGGCGCGCGCCGACCTCGACGAGGCCGCCGCCGTCGCCACCGCGATGGGCCACGACGTCCTCCTCGCGCAGGCGGTCGGGCACCTGGCCGTCCTCGACCTGCTCGCCGGTCACCTGGACGAGTCCGTGGCGCGCCTGCGCCGGCAGATCGAGCACCTGCGGCGGGCCGGCAACCTCGAGGGACTGGCCACTGCCCTGGACACCACGGCGGCGCTGGCAGCCCGGCAGCAACACTGGGAGACCGCGGCCCGGGCCGCTGCTGCCGCGGAGGCGCTGCGCGGCCGTGTCGGGCTACCCGCCCGGCCGATGACCCGGGACCTGCACGAGGCCGCGGTCGCCGCGACGCTGCGGCGCCTCGGCGACCGCGAGCCCGAGATCCGGGCCTCGGCGAGCGCCACCGACCCCTGGGTGCTGGTCGACGACGCGCTGCGCCGCCTCACGACCGACCCCGGACCCCCGCGCAGCGGCTGACTCCTCCCCCTCGGCCGCTGTCGGACGGTCACGACGGGCGGCGCCCGTCGGGTGCCCGGGTCGCGCGTGTCAGCGTCCGGCCCGGGTGAGTCGCCGAGGCCGGGCGGTGACGACCGGGGCGGTCAGCCCGATGGCGCCGCGCAGCGCACGGGGGAAGCGCGGGATGCGGGCGTAGTCGATGCCGCCCCAGGGCGGTTGCGGGTCGTAGTCGACGGCCCGTTGCACGCGGCGGGCGGTGGCCTCGTCGGTCAGGCGGGCGGCGAGGTGCAGCGCCATGTCGATGCCTGCGGAGACCCCGGCGGACGTGATCAGGTCGCCGTCCTCCACCCACCTGCGCTGGTGGTACGTCGCGCCCAGACCCTCGAGGACGCCGGAGTAGAACCAGTTGGTCGTGGCGTCGCGACCCTCCAGCAGCCCGACCGCGCCGAGGACCAGCGAGCCGGTGCACACCGAGGTGACCAGCTCGGCCGAGGCGGCGGCGGACCGCACGTAGTCGCGGACCAGCGGGTCGCTCATCGCGCGGATGGTGGGCACCGCGCCGCCGGGCACGAGCACGATCGCCGGGTGCGGGACCTCCTCGAACGTCCGGTCGGGGACCATCGGCACACCCACGTCGGTGGGCACCGGCTCCCTGCGGGCCCACACGGCCACGGTCCGGTGGCCCGGTGCGAACCGCCGCAGGGCCGTGAGCACCTGCAGCGGGCCGACCAGGTCCAGCACGGTCAGCCCGGGGTACAGCACGACGGCGATGAGCCGCTCGTCCTGCGCCGGTCGGTCGTCGGGAGCGTTCCCGGGGTCCCGCAGCGCCCGGCCGAGCTCGTCGTCGGCAGGCTCCGGCCCGACGCGGCCGAACGGCGGCTGCGGGTCGTACTCGCTGAACAGCTGGCCCAGGCGGGCGGTGGCCCGACCGCGCAGCCGGGCCAGGAGGGGCAGGGCCATGTCGATGCCGGCCGTACCACCGGCGGCGGTGTGCAGCCGGCCGTCGACCCGCCAGCGCTCGGTCGCGGGGATCGCACCCAACCGCTCCAGCGGCTCCCGGTAGGCCCAGTGGGTGGCCGCCCGCCGGCCGCGCAGCAGGTCGGCCGCGGCGAGCACGAGAGCTCCGTTGCCGGTGGCACCGACCACGTCCGCCCCGGCGGCGGCCGAGCGGACGTAGGACAGCAGCGCCTCGTCCTGCACCGCGGTGAGGGTGCTCGCGCCGCCTCCGGGCACGATCACGGCCCAGGGGTCGGGGACGTCGGCGAACGTGGCGGCGGGCAGCAGCCGGAGCGGCGTGTCGGTGACCAGCGGCTCGGTCCGCTCGCCGACCACGACCGTGCGGTACCGCGTGCCTCCGATACCGGGTGTCTTGAGCACGGTGAGCGGGCCGACGAGGTCCAGCGGCGTCACCCCGGGGTGGACCGGGAACGCGATGACCTTCTCGGTGCCGGGCACGGTGGTCTCCTCTCGGTGCGAGGCGCGGTCAGTCCGGGACGGGGCGCCGAGCCGCCCGCGCCTCGGGCGCACCGCGCGGTCCGGGCACCTGGACGCTGCTCCTCTCGGCGGCCGCGTCGACCAGGTGGGCGGCGTCGTCGGCGACGAAGCCCAGCAGCGCCGAGCCGCGGGTGTGCTGCCAGGACAGGCCGAGGAAGGACAGCCCGGGGACGTCGGTGATCCCGCGGGTGTGGACGACGCGGCCGTCGCGCAGCACGCCCGGGACGTCGATCCACGAGTGGTCGGACCGGTAGCCGGTCGCCCAGACCACGACGCCGACCTCCCGACCGGTGCCGTCGGCGAACCGCACGGTGCGGCCGGCGGCGTCCACCAGCCGCGGCCGGAGACGGACCCCCACCCGCTGCAGGCGCCGCCGGCCGGTGCCGATGAGGAACTCGCCGCGGGACCGCATCCGGCGGCCGAGCCGGGAGCCGGCGGTCACCCGCAACAGCCGCAGCCGGGTCAGCCACCAGAACAGGTCGCGGCCGAGCAGCCGCTGCGGCAGCGCCGGGTAGGCCGAGCCGACCGACAGCTCCACCGGCCGGGTCGCGGCGAGCTCCTCGGCGATCTGGAAGCCCGAGTTGCCCCCGCCGACGACCAGCACGGACCCCTCGGGCAGCGCCTCGGGGCCGCGGTACCCGGAGCTGTGCACCTGGGTGACCGACTCGTCCAGCCCGGCGGCCAGCGGCGGGACGAACGGGGTCTGGAACGGTCCGGTGGCCACGATGACCTGCCGGGCGGTGTACGCCCGGTCGGCGGCGCTGAGCTCGAAGCCGGTGTCGGTGCGCTGCAGGCCGGTGACCCGCGTGTCCAGCTGCACCGGCAGGTCGAAGGTGGCGGCGTAGTCGCGCAGGTAGTCGGCGACCGCCTCCTTGCCCGGGTAGGTACCGGTCGGCGCCGGGAACCGGAGGCCGGGCAGGGCGTCGTGCTCGGCCGGGGTGAACAGCCGCAGCGAGTCCCACCGCGTGCGCCAGGTGTGCCCGAGCTCCGGCGCGGCCTCCAGGACCAGGAACCGCAGCCCCCGCTCGCGCAGGTGCCAGGCGGCGGCCAGGCCGGCCTGCCCGCCGCCCACCACGACGACGTCGTACGGCTCGGCCGGGGCGGTCACGACGTCGCCGCCCGGTCGACGGTGAAGCTGAACATCATCCCGGCGTGCATGTGCTCGGCGATGTGGCAGTGCGCCATCCACAGGCCGGGGTTGGTGACGTCGAGCAGGACGTCGACGGTCTGTCCGGTCGGGATGAGCACGGTGTCCTTCCACACCAGGTTGGGCTCGGGCACGCCGTCCCGGGCGAGGACGAGGAACCGACCGGCGCCGTGGATGTGGAACGGGTGGTGCATCGGGTGGTCGGAGTCCATCTCGTTGACCAGCCGGATCTTGACCCGCTGTCCGGCGGTGAACCGCCAGTCGACGGGGAGACCGTCGCGGCCGGCGGTGCGGTCGAGCAGCTTCCAGCGCATCGTCTCGGCGGTGGTGGCCCGGTTCGTCTCGGCCATCTCGTCCTCCCACTCGATCCCGTCGGAGGTGGCGGGACCGTCGTGGTGGTGGGCGTGCGGGGAGACGGCGTCGTGGCCCGTGTCGTGGCCGACGGCTGCGCCGGCCGCAGTCGTCGCCATCAGCTTCATGCCGCACGTCGGGCACCGCCCGGGCTGTTCGCTGACCACCTCGGGGTGCATCGGGCAGGCGTAGGTCACCGGGCCGGCCGCCGAAGTCGCGCCCGGGTCGTCCATCTCCGCGACGATGGCGACGGTCTCGTCCGGCGGCGCGGCCAGCCACGCGCCGAGCCGCTCCCGCTCGGCGGCCAGCTCCGGTGCGGTGCGCAGCGCCTCGAACTGCTCGGCCAGCGGCGGCTCGGCGACCTCGTCGCTGACCGTGATCGTCGCCAGCCGGTGGGTCCGGTTCGGGGTGCGGTGCTCCAACGCGAACTCGCCCGGCCGGTCGAACAGCACGTCGACGACGGCCCGCTCCGACGGGGCCAGCACCACGTCGGCGACGAACTGCTCGTGCTCCACGCGGCCGCTGTCCCCGCCGACGAGCTTCACCCGGGCTCCGGGCACGCCGATCCGGAAGACGCGGCTGTTGGCCGTGTCGACCAACCACAACCGGACGACCTCACCGGTCCTCGCGGTGAACGCCGGGGCGGTCTCGCCGCCGGTGAGCATCAGGTTGCCGTAGCGGCCCATCGCCGCGTAGTTGGTCTCGGTGCGGCTGAACGGGGCGATCACACCGTCCTCGAGCAGCAGGTCGTCGAGGGTGAGCACCACGTCGCGGTGCGCCGGTGGCCAGTAGTCCGGCTCGGTCGGCTCGACCAGGATGCAGCCGTAGAGACCCAACTCCTGGGTGACGTCCTCGCGGACGTGCGGGTGGTACCAGTACAGCCCCGGGTCGGGGAACTGGATGCGGTAGGTGAACTCCCCGCCCGGCGGGATGGGCGCCTGGGTCTCGTGCGGCACCCCGTCGAAGCGGTTCTCCAGGCGCAACCCGTGCCAGTGCACCGTGGTGTCCAGGTCGGTGCCGTTGCTGACGTGCACGACGACCTCCGAGCCCTGCCGCACCTCCAGCGTGGGGCCGGGGATCGAGCCGTTGTAGCCGAGCATCCGCACCGTGGTGTCGCCCAGCCGCTTCGCGACCGGAGCAGGGCGCAGGCGCAGTTCGTCGCCGGGGCCCAGCACGAGCACCTCGGGCCGCGTGGCCTCCGGCAGGTCGGTGGTGTCGGTGGAGAAGGTGTCCACGGGAGGTCCTCCGGTGGGTGGGTTGCGGGTCCTCGGCCACGGCGGGCCGGGGCGGTGAGGCGGAGCCCGCCCCGGGACACGGGCGCACCGGGCACGCGGTCCCCGCGACGGCGCGACGTCGTCGAGAGCTCGGTGCTCATGGCGCCTCCCGGGCGGGCTCCCAGTCCAGCCCCCTCGGGGTGACCTGTCCAGACGCCTCCGCACGGCGGGCGCTCCTCGGCGGTCGCCCGGTCCGGTCCGCGGCCGCACACGACAGCGGGGGGGGGGGGGGGGGGGGGGGGGGGGGGGGGGGGGGGGGGGGGGGGGGGGGGGGGGGGGGGGGGGGGGGGGGGGGGGGGGGGGGGTGGGGGGGGGGGTGTTTTAGTTGGTGGTGGTT